>JAUIEL010000592.1 GCA_030428825.1 bacterium | reverse complement strand
CCGCGGGGGTCACGGTCCACGAGTTCAACCACCAGTACTGGTACGGGCTGGTCGCCACGAACGAGTTCGAGGAGGCGTGGCTCGACGAGGGGGTCACGACGTACATGACCTACAAGGTCATGGACGAGTTCTTCCGCGGGCGCGCCGAGGCGCCCGGGCTCTCGCTCGCGGCGTGGGACCGCGCCGTGCTCCCGACGCTCGAGAGCGGCTCGCTCCTCGGGCCGATCGCCGGCTACCGCGAGTCGCCGTTCCGCTCGTCGCTCGGGCGGCGGTTCCGGGCCGGGCACCAGCTGTTCGGCTACTCGATCCCCGACCTCCGGATCCGCGGCTCGTTCAACGACCGGTTCTTCGGCCGGAAGGCGAGCTACCAGCCGTTCGCGCACGACGCGCCGCTCACCACGCTCTCGTGGGACGCGTACCGCGCGCGGGGCCAGAACGCGTACCGCACGATCGCCTACTCGAAGCCGGCGCTGATGCTCCGGACGCTCGAGGGGATCGCCGGCTGGGAGCGGACGCTCGAGCTGCTGCGGACCTGGACGCGCAGGTACGCGTACCGTCACCCGACGTCCGACGACTTCCTCGCCGTCGCGGACGAGGTCCTCGACGACGCGCACCACGCGTTCCTCGAGGCGGCGGTCCGCGGGAGCGAGGTCGTCGACTGGGCGGTCGAGGAGGTCCGGGCGATCCCGATCGGACCGCCGGACGGGTTCACCCCGCAGACGCGCCCGGGCGATCCGATGGAGCCGTCGTTCTCTCCGGTCGAGGAGCCCCCCGGCCTCCTCGCGTCGATCACGGCCCGCGCGAACCGCTGGTTCTCCTCCGGGGAGCCGAAGGAGGAGGCGACGGCCGAGCCGACCGACGACCGGGACGGGGCCGCGGGAACGGAGAACGAGCCCCGGCTCCACGCGGCCGAGGTGATCGTCCGGAACCGGGGGCGGCTGTTCGTGCCGACGACCGTCGAGCTGAAGTACGACGACGGGAGCGTCGAGACCGTCGCGCTCGACGAGGCGCGGCCTTGGTACCGGATCACGCCGGCGCCGCGCCCCGCCCGGGTCGTCGCCGCCCGCGTCGATCCGGCCGGCGCGATCGTCCTCGACCTCGACGTGACGAACAACGGTCGCCTCGTCCGACCGGACCGGGGCGCCGCGCGGGCCGCCGCCGCCACCTACCAGTACTGGGTGCAGGCGTGGCTCGCCGGCGTGGCGTGGTTCTCGTGATCCCCGCCCTCGCGCCCCTGCTCCTCGCCGGCGCCCTGGGTGCCACGCCGCCGGACGACGCGACGCCGCCGCGGCCCCGGCTCGTCGTCCTGATGGTCGTCGACCAGATGAGGGCCGACTACCTCGACCGGTTCCGCGGCTTCCTTCGGCACGGGCTCGACCGCCTCCGGCGCGACGGCCGCCGGTACGCGGCCGCGCGTCACCTCCACGCCGTGACGTCGACGGGACCGGGGCACGCCACGCTCTCCACCGGCTCGCACCCGGCGCGGCACGGCGTCGTCGCCAACATGATCCCGGACGACGACGCGCCGGGGACGTTCAAGCGCGTCGCCGAGGACGGCGCGGTCCGGAACCTCGGACGGGACGCGACCGGCCAGTCGTCGCGTGACCTCCTCGTCGACGCGCTCGGCGACTGGATGCACGCCGCCGATCCGCGCTCGAAGGTCGTGACGATCGCCTACAAGGCCCGGGCGGCGACGATGCTCGGCGGGCGCGCCCCCGACGCCTGCGTCTGGGTCGACACGAGGACCTGCTCGTTCACGTCCTCGACGCACTACGCCCGGACGATGCCGGACTGGGTTTCGACGTACGAGCGCGATCATCCGGCCGGGGCGTACCTCGGCCGGGCGTGGGAGGCGTCGCTCAGCGAGGCGCAGTTCGAGGCGGCGCGCGCGACCGGCGACGCCATGCGGTACGAGGGGCGCGGCGGGTTCGGGACCGACCTCGAGTCGACCTTCCCGCACGTGATCGACGAGGAGGCGGACCTCGTCTTCACGCCGTTCTCGGACGAACGCGTCGCCGGGCTCGCCGCGCGCGCCCTCGACGTGCTCGACCTCGGCCGGGACGACGTCCCGGACCTGCTCGGCGTCAGCTTCTCGTCGGCGGACTACGTCGGCCACGCCTACGGGATGGAGTCGCGCGAGCTGGTCGACTACTACGCGTGGCTCGACCGCGCCCTCGCCGACCTGATGGCCGCGGCCGAGCGCGCCGCGGGCGAGGGACGGGTCCTGTTCGTCCTCTCCGCCGACCACGGCATCGGGCCGATCGTCGAGTCGCTCCTCTCCCGCGGCGTCGACGCGGGGCGGGTCCGCACCAAGTCGGTCCTCGACACGATCGACGCCGCCCTCGACCGGCGGTTCGGCGACGAGGACTGGACGCTGATGACCCTCCCCGACGTCTATCTCTCGGCCGACGCGATCGCCGCTCGCGGGGTCGACCCGACGAACGTCCGGGCCGCCGCCGCCCGCGCCGCGGTGACGGTGCGCGGGATCGACGCCGCCTACCCTCGCGAGCGTCTCCTCGCCGGCGACGAGTCGGTCCCCGCCTCGTTCCGCTTCTCGTTCCACCCGCGGCGCTCGGGGGACGTGATGCTCCGGTTCGCCCCCCACTACCACCTCGACTACCTCGACGTCGCCCCGTACGTGAAGGCGAACCACGCCACGCAGTACGACTACGACCAGCGGATCCCCGTCGTCTTCCTCGGCGCCGGCGTCGAGGGCGGGACCCTCGCCGATCCGTTCCCGTCGATCGACGTCGCGCCGACGATCGCCGCGGCGCTCGGCGTGCCGGTCCCTGCCGGCGTCGACGGCCGCGCGCGCGACCTCGGCCGCATTCGATGACCGGGACGCCGCCCTCGCGGTCGTCCGGAGCGGGCGGAGCGCCGAAGCCGATCGGCGCCCTCCTCGGCGCGGGGCTCGGGTTCGCGCTGATGAAGGGGAACCTCGCGGGCGCGATCGCCGGCTCGCTGCTCGGGCACCTCTTCCAGAAGCAGATGCGGAAGCCCGCCGCCGGCCCCGAGCTCGCCGTCGCGCGCGCGGCCGGCCTCGTCCACCTGGCGGTCCACGTCGCCGGCGCCGACGGCCCCCTCGTCGCGGCCGAGCGCGAGGCGATCCGCACCTACTTCCGCCGCGACGCCGGCCTGCCGGAACAGCACGTCCTGGCGATCGATCGCGCGATCGAGACCGCCGAGGCGCACGCGGCGGGCGCGGACGCGGCGCTCGCGACGATGCCGCCGCTCGACGCGTCCGACCGGACGCACGTCGTCTTCGTCCTGTACCGGGTCGCGCTGGCGGACGGCGACGTGAACGCGGCGGAGGAGTCCGCCCTCCGCGCCGTCGCCACCGGCCTCGGGGTCTCGCCCGCCGACCTCCGCGCGATCCGTGGACACTTCGTCGTCGACGACGCGCCGGCCGCCGCGGAGGACGACTTCCGTACGCTCGGCCTCGAGCCGGGTGCGAACGCGGACCGGGTGAAGGCGAAGTACCGCGAGGCGGTGAAGAACTATCACCCCGACCGGTTCCAGCACCTCGGGGACGAGTTCACCTCGGTCGCCGCCGAGAAGTTCAAGAAGATCCAGGACGCGTACGGCCGCCTCGCCGAGGGACGGCCGCGGACCGACCGCCGCCCCCGCCTCTCCGTCTGCGGAGCGTGCCGCGCGTTCAGCCCGGCGCAGCGCCTCGTCTGTCCGCGCTGCGACCGCGCGAAGCACGAGGACCGCGGCGATCACGTCCGCCTGAAGTGCCCGTTCTGCACCCGCACCAACGCGGTCCCGACCGCGGCGTTCGCCGGCGAGGTGCGGTGCGGGAACTGCAAGGTCCTCCTCGTCCGCTGAACCCCGATCGAAGCGAGCTCGCCCCACCGATGACCCGATCCGACGCGTTCCCGTTCCCCTCCCCCGTCAACGAGAAGCTCGGCGTCCGGACCGAGGACCTCCCGGACGGCACGGTGCGGCTCACCCTCACGACCGACCCGTCGTTCCACAACGAGGTCGGATTCGTCCACGGCGGCGTCCCGACGTTCCTCCTCGACGGCGCGATGGGCCGCGCCTGCGGCCGCACCCTCGACCTCGAGCGCGGCGAGTCGTGCGCGACGGTGCAGCTCTCGGTGCAGTTCCTCACCAAGGCCGAGGGAACCCTCGTCGCCACCGGCCGCGTCGTCCGCCGCGGCCGCCGCGTCGCCTTCCTGGAGGGAGAGTGCCTCCGCGAGGACGGGAAGGTCGTCGCCCGAGCGCAGGGGACGTGGGTCGTGGGAGAGGGGAAGCAGGGGAGAGCAGGAGAGAGCAAGGGAGAGCAGGGGAGAGGCCGCTGACGCGGAGGGTCCCGGGGGGCGGGCTGGGGGCTGAGACGCCGACGTCCGCCGTCGAGTTCAACCGTTCATGGGTCCCCATCCGCATTCCCCCCAATACCCGGAA
>JAUIEL010000591.1 GCA_030428825.1 bacterium | reverse complement strand
CGGCGCGAACGTCCGCGCGAACGTGTCGGGGAGGGCCGCGACGACCGGCGTCTCCGTCCCGTCGTCGAGCGTGAACGAACGCTGCGTGTCCGGGAGCGTCAGGTAGCCGTTCGGCGGGGTCGCGACGAGGATCGACCAGGTCCCGTCGTACACGGTCTGCTTCTTCTTCTTCTTGATCGTCCGATCGATCAGGCGCGCGTGGCCGGTCGCGGCGTCGAGGACCAGCTTCAGGTCCCCCTCGCCCCCGTTCTCCGCGAAGACGCGGACGTCGAGCGGCATTCCGGCCGTCGCGAGGTTCGTGATCACGACCTCGTTCCGTTGCGGGTCGCCGTCGTCGTCGTGCGCGATCACCGTGTACTCGCATCGGTCGACGGGCGCCTCGGTCCGGAGCGAGTCGGCCGCCGTCTCGGCGTACTCGGCGTTCTCGCCGAGCGACGTCCCCGCGGTCCGCGTCCCGCTGCCGTCGACCAGGTTCCCCGGCCCGTGCGTCCGGCGCGCCGCGACCCCGTCGAACGTCGCCGGCGACCAGGTCGCGCCGACGGACGTACCGACCGAGAGCGTGTCGGTCACCTCGTGCTGCGGCGTCACCGCCGCGACGTCGGCGACCCGCTGCAGCGCGCTGACGGCGGCGCGCGTCGGCGTCCCGTCCTCGAACCACCCCTCGACGTCCGCGGTGAGACCCGCGCAGGTCCCGTCCGACGCCGCCCCGTGGCTGCGCGCGAGGACGGTGACGATCGTCACGTCCCCGGGTCCGAGGTGGAGCGTCCGCTCGATCCGCGTCTCCGCGGCCTTCGTCGGGTCCCCCTCCGGCGGCAGCGCTCCCTGGTCGAGGAGGTCGGCGAACCGGAGCGGGAACGCGTCGCGGTCGAGCTGGGGCGACGCGACGGAGTAGATCGTCTCGTCGGCGTTCACGCCGCTCGGCTGCCGCGCGACCTGGTACGAGCGGGCGGAGAACGTCAGGTCGACGCCGTGGTCGGCGTCGTTGTTCAGGACGGCGAACCGGTGGGCGGCGACGTCGCCGCGCCGCCGCGCGACGAGCCCCTCTTCCCCCGCGTCGAGCCGCCGCAACTCCAGCCGCGGCCGCGTCGTGTCGGCCGGGGCGGGCGGGACGATGCTGACGACCGTCTGCCGCAGCGCGGTCAGTACGTCGTTGCCGACCCCGCCGCTGAACGTCACGGAGTACGCCATGCTGACGGTGCACCGCCAGCTCGTCTCCGGCGAGAGGACGTCCGCGCCGATCGGGAAGTCGAACGGTCCGCCGAACTCCGGCGTCGATCCGGCGCCGGTCAGCAGGTCCTGGACCCCCGGCGTCGCCGGCACGCCGATCGGCACGAGGGTCGGGCCGACGAAGATCGACTCGCTCCCGTCGGCGGGATTGCACTTGAGCTGGACCGAGAGGACCGCGTTCACCGGCATCGAGCACGCGCCGAGCCCCGGGTTCCAATCGACGTACGGGACGATCCGGAGCGGGACGTCGATCGGCTGGCCGGCCCCGGGGTGGACGACGGACCCGGCGGCGCCGCCGACCCAGAGGGTCTGTCCGCACGGCGGCCGGGGGGTCCCCTCGCTGGCCCGCGCGACGGGGAGCGCGAGGCCGAGGGCGACCGGGACGAGGAGGAGGAGGGCGAGGGAGGGGAGACGCGACATCGAGGGACTCCGGACGGCGGGGGGCCCCGCATCTTACGGGTTGGAGGCGCCCGGGAGGGTCCGGATGCGGTCGATCGTCGCGCCGCGGGATCGCGCCCGGGCCGTCGCTATACTCCCCTGTTCCCCCGTCGAAACCCCGATCGCGCAACCCGCGGAGCAGGCATGCCGGAAGAACGTGAGGTCCTCGAACTCGACGCCGTGATCGTCGGAGGCGGCCCGGCCGGGCTCGCCTGCGCGTACCGGCTGCAGGAGCTGATCGACGCGCACAACGAGGACGTCGCGGCCGGCAAGAAGGAGGGGCCGGACCTCTCCGAGGCGATGATCGCGGTGCTCGAGAAGGGCGCGAACGTCGGCGACCACGTCCTGTCGGGGGCGGTGATGGACCCGCGCGGCCTGAAGGAGCTGATCCCGGACTACGAGGCGCAGGGCTGCCCGGGCATCGACTGCTCGTCCGACGACGTCGTCCTGCTGACGGAGGGGAAGTCGGTGAAGTTCCCGGGGTTCGCGGTCCCGAAGTGGCTGCACAACGTCGGGAACCGGATCGTCTCGATCAACCGGCTCGTGAAGTGGCTGGGCGAGAAGGTCGAGGAGAAGGGGGCGCAGGTCTTCCCCGAGTTCCCGGCCGCCGACCTGCTGATCGACGGCGAGAAGGTCCTCGGCGTCCGGACCGGCGACAAGGGGGTCGACAAGGACGGCGAGCGGAAGCCGAACTACGAGCCGGGGATGGACGTCCAGGCGAAGGTGACGATCCTCGCCGAGGGGACGCGCGGCTCGCTCACCAAGAAGCTCGTGAAGCGGTTCGCCCTCGACGACGGGAAGAACCCGCAGGTCTATGCGACCGGCGTGAAGGAGGTCTGGAAGGTCCCGGGGTGCGACGCGAAGTCGAGGGGGCGGGTCGTCCACACCATGGGCTGGCCGCTCGCGCGCGACGAGTTCGGCGGCGGCTGGGTCTACTTCATGGGCGAGGACCTGGTCAGCGTCGGGTTCGTGACCGGTCTCGACTGCGCGGATCCGGCGACCGATCCGCACGCGAAGTTCCAGCGGTTCAAGACCCACCCGTACGTGAAGGAGCTGCTCGCCGGCGGGGAGATGCTGCGGTACGGGGCGAAGACGATCCCGGAGGGCGGCTGGTGGTCGCGGCCGCAGTCGTACGTCGACGGCTGCCTGATCGTCGGCGACGCCGGCTCGAACCTGAACCCGGCCCGCCTGAAGGGGATCCACACCGCGATCAAGACCGGCATGCTCGCGGCCGAGACGGCGTTCGAGGCGCTCGTGAAGGGGGACGCGTCGAAGGCGACGCTCGGAGGGTACGAGGACCGCGTCTCCGGTTCGTGGGTGAAGGACGAGCTGTACGCCGTCCGGAACGTCCACCAGGCGTTCGACAAGGGGATGCCGTGGGCGTTCCTCGACCTCGGCCTGCAGATGATCACCGGCGGGCGCGGCTTCAAGGACAAGTACGCCGCCGAGGCGGGGCACGAGAGGATGCGGAAGGTCGCCGAGGTGAAGTCGTCGGCGGAGAAGCCGAAGTTCGACGGCGAGCTGACGTTCGACAAGCTGACCGACGTCTACAACTCCGGCACGACGCACGAGGAGGACCAGCCGTGCCACCTCGTCGTCACCGTCGACCCGAACCACTGCTCGACGACGTGCGCCGAGGAGTACGGGAACCCGTGCCAGCACTTCTGCCCGGCCGCGGTGTACGAGATGGAGCCGGCGCCCGAGCGGGACGACGGGCGCGAGAAGCTGAAGATCAACGGCAGCAACTGCGTCCACTGCAAGACGTGCGACATCATGGACCCGTACCAGGCGATCGAGTGGGTGACGCCGGAGGGGGGCGGGGGGCCGGTCTACACCGACCTCTGACCCCCGCGCGGGCGCGGGGCGCTCAGGCGTCGGCGCGCGGCGCGATCCGGTAGGCGCACCGGCGGGCGCCGTCGAGGAGGTGCTCGGTCCGCTCCACCTCGACGTCGTCGCCGAGCGTCCGGCGGAAGAGGCGGAGCTCGCCGGCGCAGAGCCCCTGGCACGCGGTCGCGGCGATGCAGATCGGGCAGTGGTTCTCGACCAGGAGGAACGCGCCGTCGTTCGTCCGCGACCACTCGGCGAGGTACCCCTCCCGGTCGCGGAGGCGGGCGAGCGCCGCGACCCGGCGGGAGAGGGGGGCGTCCGACGACGGCACGGCGGACGCGTACGTCGCGAGCTGTCGCTCGGTCCGGACCTCGATCAGGCGCTCGATCCCCTCGTCGCCGAAGGCGGCGCGGGCGCTCTCGAGCAGCTCGACGGTCAGGTCGCCGGTCCCCGACGGGAACCGGGCGTCCGCCGCGGGGGTCGGTCGCCACAGCCGCTTCGGCCGGCCGACGCCTCGCCGCTCCTCCTCGTAGTCGACCAGCCCGTCGTCCAGCAGCCGCTGGAGGTGCTGCCGGACCGCCATCGACGTGACGCCGAGCTTCTCGGCCAGCCACGAGGCGGACCGGGGGCCCTTCGTCTTCAGGTGGAACAGGATCCGGTCGGCGGTCTTGGCGTCCTTGGGCGGTTGCATCGCCGGGCGAGGGTAGCGGGGTTCGGAAGTTGGACAAGTGGTCGATTGCTTTATTTTCCCCGGCCCCGTAGATTTCGACAGCTAGAACTTTGGATATTCTCGCCGCCGACGGACCGGCGGCTGCGGAGAGGCGCACGATGGAACCACGATGGCACGCGCTCGGAGCGGCGGACGAGCTCGCCCCCGGGACGCTCCGGACGACGAAGGTGGACGGGCGGGCGCTCGTCCTCGGACGGACC
>JAUIEL010000590.1 GCA_030428825.1 bacterium | reverse complement strand
GTCCGTCGCCGTCGCCCTCGCTCGCATCCGAAGGACCTCCAGGAGCGAGGGCGACGGCGACGGACGGGCCGGGGCGGGCGCCCCAACGGCCTGGCCAGACCCCGAGCCCGAGCCGCACCGTTCGGAGACCACGACGATCCCCGACTCATCGAGTCCGGTGTCCTGCTCGAGATTCGGACGGACGCACAGCTCGTACGTGCGCGTCCGATCCGGCGGCCACCGCACCTTCCTCGCTTTCGATCGACCATGACACGAACCGGACGTCCTCCACCGGCTCCCCGGCTTTCGTCACGCAGACGACCGTCCGCTCGCGCGGCGCGTGCTTCCAGATCCGGCAAACGCACGGGACCGCCGCCTCGGCGACCCCCAGCAAGGCCGCCCCGCCCTTCACTCCCCCCGCACCCACTGCTTCACCTCCGTCCCCAGCCTCTCCCCGCACACCTCTTCCACGGCGTCCCGCATCCGCTGCACCAGCTTCACCACGTCGGCCATCGTCGCGCCGCCTCGGTTCACGATGAAGTTCGCGTGCTTCTCGCTGACCGCCACGCCCCCTTCGCTCCACCCCTTCACGCCGGCCCGATCGAGCAGCTTCCCCGCCGACCGTTCGACGTCGTCGTTCGCGGCGTTCTTGAAGACGCACCCCGCGCTCTTCTCGGTCAGCGGCTGCGCCGCGCTCTTCTCCTTCAGGTAGGTCCGGATCGTCTCGTCCGACGTCTTCTTGTTCCCCTTCGCCAGCCGGACCACCGTCTCCAGCACGATCCGGTCGTCCCCGAACACCGACGTCCGATACCCGAACGTCTCCTCGTCGACCTCGATCTCCTCGTCCTCGCCGTCCGCCGTCAACGCCCGCACCCGCGTCGCGATCGACGACAGCCAGCCGTGCCGCCCGCCGGCGTTCATCACGGTCGCGCCGCCCATCGTCCCCGGTATCCCGACCAGGCACTCCGCGCCGGTCAGCTTCATCCCCCGGACGTGCTGCACGAACCACGGGATCGACACGCCGGCCCCGAGACGCAGCACCTCGATCCCTTCCCCCTCCCGCCGCACGAACGAGATCCCGTTCGTCAGCACCACCGCGTCCTCGACGCCGCGGTCGTCGATCAGCACGTTCGCCCCGCCGCCGAGCAGCCGGAACCGGACCCCGTCCTCGCGCAGCCGTCGCACCGCGCCGACCAGCTCGTCGACGTTCCGCGGCTCGACCAGCAGGGGCGTCGCGCCGCCCATCCCGAACGTCGTGTACGGGGCGAGCGGGACGTTCTCACGGACGGGACAGGGGAAGCTCGAGGTCATGGCGCAGTCCGTCGATCGTACCGGCGCCGAGCAGCAGGATCACGTCGCCCGCGCGCGCCTCCTCCAGAATCGCCTCTCCGGTCGCGGCCAGGTCTCCCGTCGCCCGCGCGTCCCCGCCCGCCTCGCGGACCACCTCCGCCAGCCGCTCCGCCGTCGCGGCCCGCCGCACCTCCTCCGCCTCGCGCGCCGCGAAGACGTCGGCGACGAACACCCGATCGAACCCGGCCAGCGCCGCCCCGAACCCGCGCAGGAAGTCGAGCGTCCGCCGCGCCTGGTGCGGCTCGAACGCCGCGACCAGCCGACGGCCCGGGAAGCGCGAACGCAGCGCCGCCGCGACCGACCGGATCTCCGTCGGGTGGTGCCCGTAGTCCGACACGAACGCGACCGGCCCGTCGAGGATCGTCTCCATCCGGCGGCCGACCCCGCGGAACTCCGACAGCGCCACCGCGATCGCCCCGCCCGCGACCCCGAGCGTCCCGAGCGTCGCCGCCGCCGCCAGCACGTCCTCCGCGAACGCCCGCCCCGGCGCCGCGCAGACGATCTCCGGCGTCTCGACCGCCCCTTCGACCCGGAATCGGACGCGCCCGGACTCCTCGCGCAGCCCCGCCGCCCGGACGTCCGCCGGACCGTCGAGCGCGAACGTCCGCGTCGACGACCTTCCCCGAGCCGACCTCCCGAGCCGCTCCGCCGCCCCCGCCCCGATCACCAGCGTCTCCGCCCGCGCCGCGAACTCGCGAAACGCCGCCTCCACCGCCGCCTCGGTCCCGAACCAGTCGAGGTGGTCCGCCTCGACGTTCAACACCAGCCCGAGCGCCAGCCGGTAGCGGAGGAACGAGCTGCGGTACTCGCACGCCTCGACGACGAGGAGGTCGCCCTCCCCCGCCCCGCCCGGCCGGCCGAGGTCGATCGCCTCGCCGCCAACCAGCCAGGACGGTCTCTCCCCCGCCCGGCGCAGTCCGTGCGCCACCATCGCCGAGGTCGTCGTCTTCCCGTGCGTCCCCGCGATCCCGACCCCGCGCCTCGTCTCCAGCAGCGCGGCGACCGCTTCGGGGTACGACACGTCCGGCAGGCCGCGGGCGCGCGCCGCATTCCGCTCGGGGTCGTCGTCCGGCACCGCCAGCGAGTGGACCACCCGTTCGACGTCTTCCGGGAGGCTCGCCTCCGTGCCCCCGGCGCGCAGCTCGACCCCTCGCTCGCGGAGCCTCGCCGCGGCCGCGCCCGGCGCCCGGTCGGTCGCCGTCACCCGCGCGCCGCGATCGAGCAGCAGGTGCGCCAGCGCGACCATCCCCGCGCCGGCCGCGCCGATCAGGTGGACGCGCGTCGCCTCCTCGCGCATCGGTCAGCCTTCCGCCGCGGCGAGGATCTCCGCGGCGCATCGTTCGGCGGCGTCGGGCGCGCCGAGTCCGCGCGCCGCCTCGGCCGCCGCGTCCCTCGCCGCCGCGTCGCCGAGCCATGCGGTGAGCGCCGCCGCCAACCGCTCCGCCGCCCCCTCTCCCTGCTCGACGACCCGCGCCGCTCCGGCCTCCTCGAACACGCGCGCGTTGGCGAACTGGTGACGGTCCTTCGAGTGCGGGTACGGGACGAGGACCAGCGGACGCCCGAGGATCGCGAGCTCGGCGAGGGTCGTCCCCCCCGCGCGCGCGACCACGACGTCGGCGATCGCGTACAGCTCCTTCATCCGGGTCTCGAACGGCACCGCGACGATCGTCGCCCCCTCCTCGCCGCCCTCCTCCCCCGCGAGCGCGCGCCGGACGGCGTCGTGCTCCCCCTCGCCGGTCAGCAGCACGATCTGCGCGTGCGGGCACGCCGCCGCCACCGCCCCCCGCGCCGCGAGGATCATCTCGTTCACGGCGCGCGCCCCCTGACTCCCGCCGAGGCAGACGACCGTCGGCCGGTCCGCCCGGAGCCCCCACGCCGCCGGGTCGCGCCGCGGGACGTCGCCGTGCGTGAACGCCCGAGGGAGCGGGTTCCCGGTCACGATCACCTCGGCGCCGAGACCGTCGACGTCGGCGCGCGCCGCCTCGAACGAGAGGAGGATCTTCCGCGCGATCGGCGCCAGCGTCCGGACCGCCTTGCCGGCCGTCGCGTTCTGGTCGAGGAGGACGAGCGGCGGGCCGGCGCGACGCCGGAGGAGCAGCCGGCCCACGGCGATCGGCGCGGGGCCGAGGCCGGCCAGTCCGGCGAGCGCGGTCGGGTAGCTGCCGAAGCCGGCGACGACGTCCGGCGCGAGGCGCCGCCCCACCTCTCGCGCCCGCGCGAACGCCCGGCTCCAGGCTGGCAGGTCCCGCTTCGCCGGGTACCCCTCGCGGCCGGCGAACAACGGCTCGCGACGCGCGTCGACCCCCTCGAAGAACCGTTCGCCGACCTTCCGGCCCGCGGTCAGGAAGACGATCTCGGCGTCGGGGCGCGCGCGAAGGATCGCCTCCGCCGTGGCCACCGCCGGCCGGAGATGCCCGCCCGTCCCTCCCGCCGCCAGCAGCACTCTCATCGCAGCGGGCCGGTCTCCGGCGGGTCGGGCGGTCGCACGTTCGGACCGCGGGTCTTCGGGTCTTCGAATCTTCGGGTCTTCGAATCGTCGGGTCGTCGGACCGGCCCCACTCTCGGACGCCCGGTCGCTCGGTCAGGGGAGGTTCAGGACCGTCCCGATCCGGAGGCGACGCGCGTCGGCGATCCGGGCGCGGTTCGCCTGGAGGATGCGGTCCCACAGCCGCGCGTCGCCATAGTAGCGGAGCGCGATCGCGGAGAGCGTGTCCCCCTCCTCGATCCGATGGGTCCGCGCCTTCGCGCTCGGGAGCGCCCGGTTCGCGCGTCGCGGCGCCGGCTCGTCCGTCGCCGCGGCGGCCGGAGGGGGCGCGGCGCTCGGGAGGACCAGCCGCTCGCCGACCCGCAGCCGGTCCGGATCGAGGTGGCCGTTCAACGCCACGATCTCCGGCCAGCGTCGGGCCGCGCCGAGCTCGCGCTCCGCGATCCCGTACAGGGTGTCCCCCTTCCGCACGACCACCACCGGCGGCTCGTCGATCTCCGGGCGCCGCGGCGCCGTCTCGCGCGCCGGCGCGGGGGCGCTCCTCGGCGGGGCACGACGGGGGGCGGCGGGCTCGCGCCTCGGTGGCGTCGGCTCGCGCGGGTCGTCGCCG
>JAUIEL010000589.1 GCA_030428825.1 bacterium | reverse complement strand
GCGCGACTCGTCCCTTCGCGGAGACCACGCCGAACGCATCGCGCGAGGACGTGAGCGGGTCGGAGAGCTCGTCCCTCCTCCGGCGCCCGCCGTGGCGAACGCGAAGCCGTTCCCGAACGCGTTCCTCGCCCCGCGCGCAGCGGCCAGGACAGCTCTAGGAATCTTCGCCGATGAGGACCGCCGGGACCTTCGAGACGGTGATGTTCAGGCCGCCGGCGTGGTCGACGCTGAGGTCGTACAGCCGGCCGGGCGCCATCTTCATCGACGGCGCCTCTCCCTGCGCGACGCGGATGCCGGCCTTCTCCGCGGCCTTCGGGTCGTTGGCGTAGCGCCAGAAGTCGGCCCAGAGCGCCTTCTCCGCCTCGCCGGGCGGGTCGTCGCCGCGGTAGGCCGCGGGGACGCCGTCCTCGGCGGCCTCGTCGAGCGGGTGCCCTTCCGCCGGCTCCTGGTGTTCGCCGAAGGCGCGGCGGAACAGGACGAGGCTGCGCCCCTTCATCGCGTCCCCCTCCGTCACGAGGCCGTGCTCGAACTTCAGGACGTACGCGTCGAAATAGACGGTCTCCCCGTCGACCACGAACTCGGTCGGCGCCGCGAGCGGCTCGCCGTCGCCGCCGAGCTCGACGAACCGGACGGCGGTCTTGACCGTCCCGTCCGCCTCGGTCCACCGCTTGGTGACGACCGCCTGCGCGACGCGGCTCGAGGTCGTGAGCCGGTCGATCACCCGCAGGAGCTGCTGCCGCTCCGTGAACCGGTCGTAGGCGATGTACCCGCTCACGCCGAGGGCGCCGACCAGCACGAAGGTGAGGACCGTTCGGATCATCCCGCCGAGACTACCAGACTCCGGGCCCGCGTCCGCCGCGCCGCCCTCCCCCGGTCAGTCCATCGCCTCGAGCCCGCCCCCCAGCGCCCGGTACAGCGCCACCACGCTGCCGGCGATCGCCGCCTCGCTCGTCGCGAGCTCGTCCTCGACGGCGAACTGCGTCCGCTGGTCGTCGAGCACCGACTGGAAGTCGACGAGCCCGGCCCGGTAGAGGGCCTCCGCCTTTCGCACCGCCGCCCGCGCGTGCTCGACGGCGGTCGTCAGGGCGTCGCGGCGGTCGTGCTCGCGGAGGTACGCGTCGAGGGCGTCGCTCGCCTCGCGCCACGCCTCGAGCGCCGCCGCCTCGTACCGGAGGAGCGCCTGCTCCAGCCGCGCCTCCTCCGCGTCGACGCGCGCCTCGATCGCTCCGCCCGCGAAGAGCGGCCACGAGACCCGCGGTCCGAACGCGTACACCTCGCTCCCGGAGTCGAACAGCTCGCCCGCTCCCCCGCTCCGCCGTCCGATCGATCCGAGCAGCTCGACTCGCGGGTAGTGCTCCGCCTCGGCGGCGCCGATGCGCGCGGTCTGCGCGAACACCTCCCGCTCGAGGCGCCTCAGGTCGGGCCGACGCCGGAGGAGGTCGGCGGGGAGGCCGACGGCGATCCGCTCCGCGTGAACGGGGATGGCGCCGGTCTCGCCGAGTCGCGCCGCGAGCTCGCCCGGCCCCAGACCGAGGAGGACCGCCAGCGCGTTCGCGGCCCGGCGCGCCTCCGCCTCGAAGGCGGGGATGGCCGACCGCGTCCGCTCGACGTTCGTCCGGGCCTGCGCCAGCTCGAGCTCGTCGCCGAGCCCCGCGTCGACGCGCGCGCGGACCAGGTCGAGCGACCGTCCCTGCAGCTCGAGGTTCGTTCGCGCGATCGCCTCCCGCCGCTCGGCGCCGCGGAGCTCGACGTACCGCTGCGCGACCTCGGCGACGAGGCTCCGTCGCAGATCGGCGAGCGCCTCGACCTCCGCGTCGACCTCCGCGTCCGCGGCCTCGACCAGCCGCCGCACCCGGCCCCACAGGTCGACCTCCCAGCTCGCGCCGAGGATCAGCCGGTGATCGTCCTGGACGACGGGGAACCCCGGGAAGATCGGGGTCGCGGCGTTGACGCTCTGCCGCGAACGCTCGTACGTCCCTTCGAAGTCGACGCGGGGGAGCCGCTCGCCGGCGGCGACGCCCGACAGCGCGAGCGCCTCGTCGATCCGCGCCCACGCCTCCTTCAGGCCGAGGTTCCCGTCGACCGCGTCGGCGACGAGCGCGTCGAGGACCGGGTCCTCGAACCGCGTCCACCAGCGGCGGACGTCGGCCGGCCCCTCCTCGAGCCCGCGGGCCAGCTCGACGGCGAAGTCGGCGGGCGCCGCCACGTCGGGGGCCGTCGCGTCGGGGCCGACGGCGAGACACCCGGGTCCGGCGAGCGCGGCGAGCGGGACGATCCACCGGAGGACGTTCACGCCGCCACCTCCTCGTCGTCCGCGCGAGGCGGACGGACCACCATGAGAGCGTTCAGGACCACCGGGACGAGGACGAGGGTGAAGAGCGTCGAGACGACGAGCCCGCCCACCACGACCGCGCCGAGCCCGCGGTACAGCTCCGAGCCGGAGCCGGGCATCAGCACGAGCGGCAGCATCCCGCCGACCGACGTCAGCATGCTCATCGCGATCGGGCGGACGCGCGACTCGACCGAGGCGCGGATCCCCTCGCGGACCGGCATCCCGTCCCGCTCGATGAAGTGCCGGGCCTGGTGGACGATGAGGATCGCGTTGTTCACGACGACCCCCGCGAGGATGACGAACCCGAGGATCGTCAGGACGTCGAGGTTCTGCACCGGGAGGTAGCGGTCGGTGATGCTCTCCGCGTGGACGAGCGCCAGCGCCGCGAACCCGCCGAGCGTCGCGAGCGGCACCGACATCATGATCACGACCGGGTAGAGCCAGCTCTGGAACAGCACGACCATCAGCAGGTAGACGACGAGGAGGGCGAGGAAGAGCGAGCTGGTGATCGTCCCGAGCCAGGTGCCGTCGCCGAGCAGCGCGCGCTTGATGTCGGCGAGCTTGCCGGCCGAACCGGAGAGCTTCACCTCCACCCCCGGCGGCAGGACCCCCTCGGCCCGGAGCGACTCGACCATCGCCTCGACGCGGGTGATCGCGCTCTCCAGCGGCGTCCCCGGCGCCGGCGAGAGCTCGAGCGTCACGCCGCGCTGGCGGTCGATGTGCTTGATCTCGTTCGGCACGACGACGCGCTCGATCGCCGCCACGCTCTCGAGGTCGACCACGCGGCCGCCGGGCGTCGAGAGCGGGGTCCGGAGGAGCGCGGGGATCGGGTCCGCGGCGACCGAGCGCGGGGAGACGATCTTCATGTCCTTCAGCTCGCCGCCGAGCTCGAACTGCCGCGGGAGGAAGACGCCGTCGCTGTTCGCCTGGACCGCGAGGCCGACGTCGCGACGCGCCATCCCGAGGTCGGAGAGCCGTTCGTCGTCGGGGACGAACCGGAGCTCCGGGGTCGGGAGGAGGAAGTTCGACGGCTCGGGGTTCACCGCGTACGGCCCGAACTCGCCGAGCAGCCGGACCATGAACACCCCCGCCGCGCGCTCGACCTCGCCGAGGTCGTCGCCGGTGACGTCGATCTTCACCGCCGACCCGGTCGTCCCTCCCGATCGGAAGAGCGGGAGCTGCAGCGAGAAGCTGATCACGTCCGGCGCGTTCGCGCCCGCGGCGGCCGCGTTCATCAGCGGGATCACGTCGATCACCCGCTCCTTGTCGCCGGAGATCGCGCCGTGGAACAGCTGCCCCTCGCGCGCGACCATGAAGTAGTGGTCGATCGGCGGCGGCAGGACCTCCCCTCCCGTGCGGAGCGGCACCTCGTCGCGCGGAGCGTCCCGGTCCGGCGGCCCGCCGCGGACCTTCTCCTCGACGGCGAAACGGTCGCCCGCGGCCTCCCAGTGCGGCCGCATCATCGCCTCCATCCGCCCGCCGAGCTCCTCGAGCTGGCCGAGGCTGTACGACGGCGGCGGGATCAGGATGCCGAACACGATGTTCCGGTTCCCGCTCGGGAGGTAGTCGAGCGGCGGCAGGAGCGCGGCGATCCCCCAGATCGTGCCCCCCGTGAAGACGGCGATCGTGAGGACCGTGCGGACGACGCCCCCCGAGAGCCAGCGCACGAACCCGCCGACCGCGCCGGGGACGCGACGCCAGATCGTGAACGGCGAGAGGACGACGGCGCCGACGCGGCGGAGGAGCGACGGGGGCGTCGACCGCACCGTCGCCTTCCCCTTCGCCGGCCGGAGGATCGTCCGGGCGGCGGCGGGGATGACCGTGAGCGACACCAGCAGGCTCAGCCCGACCGCGGCCATGATCGCGAGGGCGATGTCGCGGAAGAGCTGCCCCGCCGCGTCCTGGATCAGGAGGATCGGGGTGAACACGACGAGCGTGGTCAGGGTCGAGGCGACGACCGCGCCCGCGACCTCCGCCGCGCCGTCCCGCGCCGCCGCCCGGACCCCCTTCCCGAGGTCGAGGTGGCGGTGGATGTTCTCGATCACCACGATCGCGTTGTCGACGACCATCCCGACCGCGAACGCCATCCCGGCC
>JAUIEL010000588.1 GCA_030428825.1 bacterium | reverse complement strand
GGGAAGCAGATCCTGAACGGGATCGACCTCGACCTGAAGGCCGGCGAGGTCCACGCGATCATGGGGCCGAACGGCTCCGGCAAGAGCACGCTCGCCGGCGTCCTCGCCGGCCGCGACGGCTACGAGATCGTGAACGGCTCGGTCACGTTCGAGGGGAAGGACCTCCTCGCGATGGAGCCGGAGGAGCGGGCGTGCGAGGGGATCTTCCTCGCGTTCCAGTACCCGGTCGAGATCCCGGGCATCAGCAACAAGTTCTTCCTGAAGACCGCGCTCAACGCCATCCGGAAGCACCGGGGCGAGGAGCCGCTCGACGCGATGGACTTCCTGAACCTGATCAAGGAGAAGAAGAAGGTCATCGAGGTCGACGACTCGCTCCTCTCCCGCCCGGTGAACCACGGCTTCTCGGGCGGCGAGAAGAAGCGGAACGAGATCTTCCAGATGGCGGTCCTCGAGCCGAAGCTCTGCATCCTCGACGAGACCGACTCCGGCCTCGACATCGACGCGCTCCGGATCGTGTCGGAGGGCGTCAACGCGATGCGGAGCGAGGGGCGCGCCATCCTGCTGATCACCCACTACCAGCGGCTGCTCCAGCACATCGTCCCGGATCGGGTCCACGTGCTCGCCGGCGGCCGGATCATGAAGTCCGGCGGCAAGGACCTCGCCCTCCACCTCGAGGAGCAGGGGTACTCTTGGGTCCGCGAGGAGTCGGAGGTCACGAGCCGATGACGACCGCGCCCGCCAAGGTCGAGCTCTCGCCGGCGCGGACGGCGCTGCGGCGCGCGTACGACGCGGCCGAGCGCGCCGGCGAGCCCTCGTGGCTCGAGGCCGCGCGGACCGCCGCGCTCGACCGCTTCGAGGAGCAGGGGTTCCCGACCCGCAAGGACGAGGACTGGAAGTCGACCGACCTCCGCGCGCTCGAGGAGCGCGCGTTCGTCCCCGCCTCCGCCGACGCCGACCGCGCCGTCGCGGCCGCCGCGTCGCACCGCCTGGCGGAGGCCGCGGTGATCACGGTCTCGAACGGCCGCGTCGTCGCCGCCGATCCGCTCCCGGACGGCGTCCGGCTGCGCGGGCTCGCCGAGGCGGCGGCGGACGGCGAGGCCGGCGCGCTCGCCGAGTCGGTCGCCCGCTCCGACCGCGGCCGCCACGCGCTGACCGACCTGAACACGGCGCTCCTCGCGGACGCGCTCCTGCTCGACGTCGCGCCGGGCGCCGAGGTCGAGCGGCCGGTGCAGATCGTCCACGTCGCGTCGGCCGCCGGCGACGGCGCCCCCCACGCGGCGTTCCCGCGGATCGTCGTCGCCGCCGGCGAGCGCTCGCGCGCCACGCTGATCGAGACGTGGGTCGGCGCCGACGACGCGGCGGAGACGTTCGTCGACGCGGTCGTCGACGTCCGGGTCGACGCCGCGGCCCGGCTCGACCACGTCGTCCTCGCCGACGAGGCGGCGCGCGCGCTCCTGATCGGCGTCCACCGGGCGTCGGTGGCTCGCGACGCGACCTACGCCTCGAACGTGCTGACGTTCGGGGGCGCCCGGGTCCGGAACGGTCTGTACGTGACGCTCCTCGAGCCGGGAGCGCACGCCGATCTCCTCGGGCTGTACGACCTCGAGGGAGAGCAGCACGCCGACAACCACACGGTGATCGATCACGCGGTCGCGCACACGACCAGCCGCGAGCGGTACAAGGGCGTGCTCGACGGGCGCTCGCGCGGGACCTTCTTCGGACGGATCGTCGTCCGGCCCGACGCCCAGCAGATCTCCTCGGACCAGGAGAACAACAACCTCCTGCTGTCGGACGACGCGCTCGCGAACAGCACGCCGCAGCTCGAGATCCACGCCGACGACGTGAAGTGCCGGCACGGCTCGACGGTCGGCCAGATCGAGGGGGACTCCCTCTACTACCTCCGGACGCGCGGCATCCCGCTCGCCACCGCGCGCGAGCTGCTGACGTACGCGTTCGCCAACGAGATCGTCGACGCGGTGCCCGTCGCGGAGCTGCGCGATCGACTCGCCCGTCGCCTCACGACGGTGCCCGACGCGGCGCCGCCGACCGCCTGACCCCGTCGACCCACCCCGTACCGGAGCGTCGACCATGACCGCCGCCCCCGCCGTGAAGCCCCTCGACCCGACGAAGGTCCGCGCCGAGATCCCGATCCTCCACCAGGAGATCCGCGGGAACCCGCTCGTCTACCTCGACAACGCCGCGACGACCCAGAAGCCGGCCGCCGTGATCGACGCCGTGGCCGACTTCTACCGCCGGGACAACGCGAACATCCACCGCGGGGTCCACACGCTCTCGCAGCGGGCGACCGACGCCTACGAGGGCGCGCGCGGTCGCGTCCGGGGCTTCCTCGGCGCCGCCGAGGACGCGGAGATCGTCTTCGTCCGCGGCGCGACCGAGGGGATCAACCTCGTCGCGAACAGCCTCGGCCGCTCGATCGGCGCCGGCGACGAGATCCTGATCTCCTGGATGGAGCACCACTCGAACATCGTGCCGTGGCAGCTCCTCTGCGAGCGGACCGGCGCCGTGCTGAAGGTCGCCCCGATCGACGACACCGGCGCGCTGATCCTCGAGGAGTTCGAGAAGCTCCTCTCCGAGCGGACGAAGGTGGTCGCGATGGTCCACCAGTCGAACTCGCTCGGCACGGTCAACCCGGTCCGGGAGATCACCGAGCGCGCGCACGCCGTCGGCGCGAAGGTCCTGATCGACGGCGCGCAGGCGACGTCCCACCGGGCGGTCGACGTGCGAGAGATCGGCTGCGACTTCTACGTCACCTCGGCCCACAAGATGTTCGGTCCGTCGGGGATCGGCGTCCTGTACGGACGGCGCGCGCTCCTGGAGGAGATGCCGCCGTGGCAGGGCGGCGGCGACATGATCCTGACGGTGACGTTCGAGAAGACCGAGTACAACGAGCTCCCCCACAAGTTCGAGGCCGGCACGCCGCACCTCTCCGGCCCGATCGGCCTGGCCGCCGCGATCGACTGGATCGAGGCGCTCGGACTCGACGCGATCGCCGCGCACGAGGACGACCTCCTCCGTTACGGCACCGAGGCGCTCTCGGAGATCCCCGGCGTCACGATCGTCGGCACGGCGCCCGGGAAGTCGTCGGTCCTCTCGTTCACGATGGACGGCGTCCACCCGCACGACATCGGGACGATCGTCGACCAGGAGGGGGTCGCCATCCGGACCGGCCACCACTGCACCCAGCCGGTGATGGACCGCTTCGGCATCCCCGCCACCGCCCGCGCCTCGTTCGCCGCGTACAACACGCGCGAGGACGTCGACGCCCTCGTCCGCGCGGTCCGGAAGGTCGCGGAGGTGTTCGCCTGATGTCCGAGCTGCGCGACCTGTACCAGGAGGTCATCCTCGACCACGGCAAGAACCCGCGGAACTTCCGCGTCGCCGAGGACGCGAACCGGCTGGCGAACGGACACAACCCGCTCTGCGGCGACAAGGTCCGGATCTACGCCCGGACGGCGGAGGACGGCACGATCGAGGACGTCGCGTTCCAGGGGGCCGGCTGCGCCATCTCCCAGGCGTCGACCTCGATGATGACCCAGATCCTGAAGGGGAAGGGCGAGGCCGAGGCCCGCGAGCTGATCGCGCGGTTCGTCCGACTGATCACCGACCGGGCCGAGCCGACGGACGACGAGCTCGAGGCGCTCGGAAAGCTCGCCGTCTTCGCCGGCGTCCGGGAGTACCCGAACCGCGCCAAGTGCGCCACGCTCGGCTGGCACACCGTGTCCGCCGCGCTCGACCGGGCCGACGACCCGGTCTCCACGGAGTGACCATGTTCGACAAACTGAAGAAGGTGTTCGGCGGCGGAAAGCCGGAGGCCCCTTCCGGAGAGCCGATCCCGCGCGACGAGACCTCGACCGAGGCCGCGCCGAAGAGCTTCGTCGCGAAGTCCGCGGCCGAGCCGACGGACTCCTCCCCCGACGCGAAGCTGAAGGGCGAGGCGACCGTGCGTCACGTCGACGAGTCCCCCCTCCGCGGCGAGGTGATCGAGGCGCTGAAGCGCGTCTACGACCCGGAGATCCCGGTCGACATCTGGGAGCTCGGGCTGATCTACGCCGTCCGGATCGGCGACGGGGGGAACCTCGAGGTCGACATGACGCTCACCTCCCCGCACTGCCCGTCGGCGGAGGAGCTCCCCGGCGACGCCGAGAAGCGCCTCCGCGCGATCGAGGGGGTGAACGACGTGAAGGTCCAGGTCGTCTGGGAGCCGCCCTGGGACAAGGAGAAGATGTCCGAGGTGGCGATGCTCGAGCTCGGGATGGACTGAGCCCCCGGGCCTCCCGCCCCGCGGGGCCGCGGCGCGGGCCTATCCGCGCCGCTTCAGGTCCATCCGGATCATCTCGAAGCCGCCCTCGTACTTCATCGGGCCGAGCTCCGTGAAGATGATCTTCACCGACTGCTCGTCCGCGCTCTTCACGTCCCACT
>JAUIEL010000587.1 GCA_030428825.1 bacterium | reverse complement strand
ACGACCTCGTGGACGACGACCCCGACGTCGAGTTCCGGCCGTCGGACTTCGTGAACGATCCCCGGGTGATCGGCCGGAACCCGCAGGTCGTCGCGATCAACTCGGCGCTGCAGGTCGACCTGACCGGGCAGGTCTGCGCGGACAGCCTCGGCTACCGGTTCTACAGCGGGATCGGCGGGCAGACCGACTTCGTGCGGGGCGCCGCCATGAGCCCGGGCGGGAAGCCGATCATCGCCCTCCCCAGCACGGCGAAGGGCGGCGCCGTCTCGCGCATCGTCCCGCACCTCGACGAAGGGGCCGGAGTCGTGACCAGCCGCGGGGACGTCCACTACGTCGTCACGGAGTACGGCGTCGCGTTCCTTCACGGCAAGACGATTCGGGAGCGGGCGCTCGCGTTGGCGGAGATCGCGCACCCGACGTTCCGCCCGGAGCTCCGCGCGTTCATCCGGCGGAAGCACTACGCGTCCGTCTCCCCGGAGGCGCTGCGCCGCGTGTTCGACGCCCACCCCGAGGAGTGGGTCACCCGCCGCCGGTTCGGGGACCACGAGCTGGTGGTCCGGCCGCTGCGCGGCGACGACACGACGCGGTTGCGGGAGTTCTTCGACAGCCACACCGTCGAGACGATCTACCACCGGTACTTCACCGCCAAGAAGGAGCTGACGGAGGACGAGGCCGTCCACCTCTGCGGCGTCGAGTTCCGCGAGCGCATGGCGTTCGGCGCGTTCGCCGGCGAGGGCGAGGAGGCCCCCCTCGTCGCCGTCGGCCGGTACGACCTCGATCCGCGCACGAACCTGGCGGAGACGGCCCTGGTGGTCGGCGAGTCGTACCGCGGCCTCGGCATCGGGACGGCGCTCCTGACCCAGATCTGCGACTACGCGCGCGAACAGGGGATCGACGGGATCCGCGCCTCGGTCCTCGGGGGGAACCTGGCGATGGTGAGCATCCACCGCCGCCTCGGGCACGCCGTCCGCTGGGACGCCGAGGAATCGTGCTACGTGGTGATGCACCGCTTCTCCGAACCGGTCGACGCGCCGTCCCCGCGGCGCGATCCCTCGCCGCACCCCGCCCCGGCGACGTAGGGGCCGCTCGCGCCGACGATCGAGCCGGACGGGCCGGGCGCCGGGCCCGATCGACCGGCGCCCGGCCGCGGTTCCCGTCTCGAACCCGACGCGTCCGAGGCTCGCCCCCGATCGAGGAGTCTTCCGCGGGGCCCGGGGAATCGCTAAACAGCTCTTCGGCTCCGCCGTGAATCGGCGTCCCCCCGGCGGCCGCGCCCGCGGTCCCGCCGAGCGGCTTCGTGGTCGTTCCTCCGATTCGCCGGTCCTCCCGGCCAGGCCACCCGAGCAGGGTGGGTCTCGACATGAGTCATGCCATCGGTTCCCCGGCGCCGATCGTGCCGCCCCGCGCGTCCCGCTCGCGTGCCCTCTCCGCCGTTCGGTGGTTCCATCCCGGGGCGGCGCTCCTGCTCCTCGTCCTGGCCTTCGTGGGCTTCGGGCGCTTCTACGTGCACGGCCGGGCGTACCCCGACCGTCCGATCGACCCGTCCATCCGGGCGGTCGTCGTGGCCCACGCCGTCTCGATGACCGCCTGGCTCGTGCTGTTGTGCGTCCAGCCGGCGCTCATCGCCCTCGGGCGGCGCGGCCTCCACCGGAGCCTCGGCCGGTTCGGCGCCCTCCTCGCCGTCTCGATCTGCGTCCTCGGCGTGGCGACCGCCGTCGGGTCGGCCCGCACGGCGCCGGCCGACTTCGTCGCCTGGGGTCTCGACCCGAGACAGTTCATGGCCGTCCCGTTCGTCGCGATCGTCGCCTTCTCCCTCTTCGTCGCCCTCGGCATCGCCTTCCGCCGGAGGCCGGACGTCCACGGGGCGATGATGTTGATGGGGACGATGTGCGCCATGTCCGCCGCCGTCAGCCGCATCGACCCGCTGAACGACCTCTACGTCGGCACGGCGCTCGAGCGGTGGTTCGGCCCGTTCCTCTTCACGCTCCTCCTCGGCGCGGCGCTCGTCCTCCTTCGCAGCGCGCTGCTGAGGCGGCTCGACCGTCCCCTCGCGCTCGGCCTGGCCGGCGTCGTCGCGGCGGCGCTCTTCACCATGAACGTCGCCACCACGCGAGCCTGGGAGGCGTTCGCCGCGTTCCTGATCGACTGAGTTCCGGTGGAGGCGGGGGCGTGCGTCACGGGCAACGTGCTCCCCGAGCCGTCTCGAGAGGATCTCCGGGGTCGGTCGCGCGACCCCGGCCCGCCATCGAAAGAGGTCTCCAGCCGTCCCCGTCGAGCCTCCTCCGCTACCCTTGGGCGTCGAACCGTCGCTCCGGAGGACCGGATGGGCCATCGCGCGCGCTCACTGACCGTCGCCGTCGCCGTGTCCTTGACGCTGGTGGTCGGTTCGAGCGCGGCCCGGCAGGACCCGGCGTCGGAGCGACGCGCCGCGGCCGAGGCGGAGCTCGAGCGGCTACGCGCGGCGCACGGCGACGGGGAGACGCTCGAGCTCGCGGCCCAGACCGGGAAGGTGGCCCGCGCGCGACGGGCCGCCGGGGACTCGTCCGGCGCGCTCGAGGCGTATCGGGAGACGCTCGCGATGACGCGGCGGCTGGGCTTGGGCGACCATCCGCTGGCCCAGGCGGCGCTCCTGAGCATCGGCGTCGTCGCGGTCGATCTCGGGCGGGCGGACGAGGCGGTGGCGGCGCACGAGCAGTCGATCGCCATGGCCCGCCGTCTCGCGCCGGGCGACCACGAGGCGACCGCCGTCGCGCTGCGCTCGTTCGGGAGCAGCCTCCTCACGCTGGGGCGGTTCTCCGAGGCGGAGGAGATGCTGCGGGACGCGCTGGCGATGGAGACGCGTCTCCCGGCGCGCGACGTCGAGCGCGAGGTGCTCGTCCGGCGTGAGCTCGCGAACTGCCTCGCGGCGCTCGGCCGCGCGGGCGAGGCGCTCGAGCAGACCGCCGTCGAGGTCGAGCTCCGGCGCCGGTCCGACCCGCCGTCCCCCGCGACCCTGGCCGCCGCGCTCGACGATCGCGGCCAGGCGCTCCGTGCCTTCGGGTTCGCGGAGAAGGCGCTCCATGCCCATCGGGAGGCGCTCGAGATCCTCCGGGGCCTCGACGCCGGTGACGCCGGGGCGGAGAGGGGCGTGCGGATGCACCTCGCGGACGACCTGACCGAGCTCGGGCGGAACGCCGAGGCGCGTCCGCTGTTCGAGGCCGCGCTCGTGGAGGCGCGCGCCCGGTCCTCCGGAGACGACCCGGAGGTCGCGACGGCGCTGAACGCCCTCGCCCGGTGCATCGATCGGATGGGGGACACGGCCGAGGCGCTGCCGTTGTTCGAGGAGGCGCTGGCGATGCGTCGGCGGCTGTTCGGGAACGAGCACCCGGACGTCGCGCAGTCGCTCGGGAACCTCGCGTTCTGCTACACACGGCTCGGACGGCTCGACGACGCGATCGACCTGCATCGAGAGGCGCTGGCGCTGCGGCGACGCCTCTCGCCCGGAGACCATTCGTCGGTCGCGAACTCGCTCGTCAACCTGGCCCACGCGCTCGAGTCCGGGGGGAGGCTCGACGAGGCGCTCCCTCTCTACGAGGAGCAGGCCGCCATGGTGGCGCGGCTGTACGGCGAGCGGAGCCCCCTGGCGGTGGCGACCTGGCTGACGCTGGCCGGCTGTCTCGGCGAGGCCGGCCGCGAGGAGGAGGCGTTGTCGTTCGGCGAGCGCGCGCTGGCGGAGAGCCGCCGGCTGTTCGGCGACGGGGCCGACCAGCTCGGCCCGGCCCTCAACGCGGTGGCGATCTCGCTCGCGAACCTCGGGCGCGTCGAGGAGGCGCTCCCGCTGCTGGAGGAGGCGCTCGCCATCGAACGCCGGTTGGAGCGGGGCTCCGGCCTCGATACGGCGCTGATGAACGTCGCGGCGATGCACCTCCTCGCGGAGCGGCCGGCGGAGGCCGCCGAGCGGTACGCGGAGGTGATCGCGAGGATCGAGGCGCGGCGCGCGGCGGCGAGCGGCCTCGAGGAACGCGACCGCGCCCGCTACTTCGCCTCCCTCCGTCGCGGGAGCCCGTACCTGGGCATGGTCTGGGCCCAGGTCGCGCTCGGCCGTCCCGACGAGGGGCTCCGGTACCTCGAGCAGGGGCGCGCGCGGACGCTGCTCGACCTGCTGGAGCGGCGCCGGGTCGACCCGTTCGCGGAGGCGCTGCGCGTGGCCGAGCGGCGCGGCGACGAGGAGGCGGCGCGCGCGCTGCGAGAGGTCGAGGCGGGCGTCGACGACGCGCGGCGCGCGGTCGAGCGGACGACGTACGAGCTGGTGGCGACGCAGAAGGACGAACGGCTCGATCGGGCGGCGCGGGGCGCGCGGCTGGCCGAGCTCGACGCCCTCCGACGCGCGGCGCTGGAAGAGGAGCGCGAGGCGCAGCGCCGGCCGGCCGCGGGGCAGGGGGCCGCGCGCCGCCCGGCGTTCGAGCTC
>JAUIEL010000586.1 GCA_030428825.1 bacterium | reverse complement strand
ACGACCGAGGCGCGGGCCGAACGCGCCCTCGCGGACGTCCCGCCCGAGTCGCCCGGGTCGCCCGAGTCGAACGATCCCGACGTCCCCGCGCCGCGGGCGTTCTCCCCCGCCGAGGCCGGCGCGCCGCGCGCGTGGGGGCTCTGGACGAACCTCTACTCGCTCCGCGACCCGCGGAACCACGGGTTCGGCGACCTCTCGGACCTCGCGCGTCTCGCCGAGCGGGCGGCGGCGGCGGGGGCGGAGTTCGTCGGTCTGAACCCGCTCCACGCCCTCCGGAACGGCCCCTCGACCTGTTCGCCGTACGCGCCGGTCAGCCGGCTCTTCCGGAACCTCCCGTACCTCGACGTCGAGGCGATCCCGGAGCTCGCCGAGTGCGACGAGGCGGCGACGTCGCTCGCCGCCGCGCCGTTCCGGTCGAGGCTCGACGCGCTGCGGGCGGCCGACGCGATCGACTACGCCGCCGTCCGCCGGCTGAAGCTCGAACTCCTCCGTCCGCTCCACCGGACGTTCCGGCGGCGGCACGGCGCGGGGACGACGGACCGCGGGCGGGAGTACCGGGCGTACCGGGAGGCGCGGGGGGCGGCGCTCGACGACTACGCGACGTTCGTGGTGCTCGACGCGGCGCGGCGCGCGGCGGACGGCCCGGGCGCGTGGTGGCGGACCTGGCCGGCGGAGTGGCGGGACCGGGGATCCGACGTCGTGGCGGCGTTCCGGGCCGCGCACGAGGAGGAGGTCGACCTCGAGCGGTGGATCCAGTTCGAGCTCGACCGCCAGCTCGGCGCGGCGTCCGATCGCGCGCGCGCGGCCGGGATGAAGATCGGCCTGTACCAGGACCTCGCGGTCGGCTCGCCCGCCGACTCGGCCGACGCGTGGGCCGACGCGTCGTCGTTGGCGTTCGGCGTGAGCCTCGGCGCGCCTCCCGACGGGTTCGCGCGCGAGGGGCAGGTCTGGTCGCTGCCGCCGTGGAACCCGCTCCGGCTGCGCGAGCGGGGCGTCGACCCGTGGCGCCGCCTCCTGCGCGAGGCGATGCGGCACGGCGGGGCGCTCCGGATCGATCACGTCATCGGGCTCGAGCGTCCGTTCCTCGTGCCGGACGGCGCGACGGCGCTCGACGGCGCGCCGGTGCGGTTCCCGGCCGCGGCGCTGTTCGGGGCGCTCGCCGAGGAGAGCCGCCGCGCCCGGACCGTCGTGGTCGGCGAGGACCTCGGGACGGTGCCGCCGGGGCTGGAGGAGCGGATGCGCCGGCACGGCGTGCTGTCGTGCCGCGTCTTCGTCTTCGAGCGGACGGACGGCGGCGGCTTCGCCGACCCGGCGTCGTGGCCGGAGGAGGCGCTCCTGACCTCGACGACCCACGACCACGTGCCGCTCCCGGGGTGGTGGTCGGGCGCCGAGCTGGAGCTCGACCGCGCGCTCGGGAGGATCGAGGACGACGACGTGCTCGACGACGCGAAGGCGGGGCGTCGCGCCGACCGGGACCGTCTCGTGGAGCAGATGCGCGCGGACGGCGACCTCGACGGCGACGGGACGGACGTCGACGCCGGAGCGGTCGTCGACGCGGTGCATCGCCGCCTCCTCCGCTCGCCGTGCGCGTGGGTGGCGGTCTCCCTCGACGACCTGGCGGGAGAGGAGCGCCCGGTCAACGTGCCGGGCGTGACGCTCGAGCGGCACCCGAGCTGGTCGAGGCGCATGCGGACTCCGGCCGAGCGGGTCCGGATCCCCCGCGTCGAGCGGTAGGTCGACGCAAGATCCGTTCACAGCGTCGGTTGGGCGCGTGGTCGGAAACGTCCGGACCCCGCTCCGGATTCGTGATACCTTCTCGACGTCAGGATCAACCGACAGAACATCATCCGATCGGGGGGCGACGCCGGCGCGCGAGAGCGCTCGTCGACGGGCGCCCTTTCGTCCATCGCCCCCATCTTTCATCGAGAGACATTCGGCTCGGGAGGCACGGTTCCTTCGTGATCGGGACAGCAGCGGGCATCGCTTCGATGCCTGGAGGGTCGGCCCCCCCTGCGAGCCGGACGTTCCCGGGTGCGTGCGTGATAGGCCGCGCGCACCCGGGGACACCTTTTTCGGGGGATCCCCCGCGAGGACGGTCGCGCCCGCTCAGTGGAACGTGACGACGACTTCCTTGGTGTAGCCGACCGCGCCGCTCGGGAGCTGCGCGGCGGCGCGGAAGCCGACCTCGAGCCCCGCGAGGCCGGAGAGCGGCGGGACCGGCGCGAGGAGCGTCGACGTCTCGAGCGGCCCGAACTTGCCGGCCGACAGGTTCACGAAGAGCGGCGACCCCTGGATCGACGAGATGCCGTACAGGAGGGTCGCGCCGGGCGTGCCGCGCCAGGTCGTGAGCGAAAGGAGCTGGCCCGGCGTCAGCTCGGTGGCGGCGGCGGAGAGGTTCAGCCACGGCGAATGCACGACGATGTCGGTCGTCCCGTTCGAGTCGGGCGGCGCGAGGTTGGTCGCGGAGGTCTGGAACGCGACGTGCAGCGCGTCGGCGGAGATCGCCGCCGAGACGCAGGCGCCGTTCGACGTCGCGCCGGCCGACGAGATCGACACCTGCTTCGTCGTCCCGAACCAGCGGTCGTGACGGAAGACGTCCTCGCCGGTTCCGTTCCCGTCGGTCGCGACGAGGTTCGACCCGCGGCTGGCGAAGGTGACGTACCGGCCGTTGGCGGAGACGTTCTGCCGCACGCCGATCACGTAGCTGTGGCCGTCGGACGGCGTCCCGTTCGAGGTCCGGCTGACGAGCGAGTTGGTGCCGGCGGCGACGTCGTACGCGACGACGTCGAAGCGACCGTTCGTGTCGTTGGTCAGGACGTCGCTCGCGATCGTCTGGTAGACGACCGTCGACCCGTCGGCGCTGACCGTCGGCCAGCCGGAGATGCCGTTGCCGACCTTGCCGCCCGGCGCGTGGCTGACGAGCGTCGTCGTGTCGAGGACGAGGTCGCGGAGGAAGACGTCGGGGCTGCCGTTCGTGTCCTGCGCGGCGAGGTTCGTGGCCCGGCTCGTGAACGCGACGAACCGGCCGTCGAGCGAGACCGAGGAGGTGTCGGAGTCCCCGCCCTGGGCCTGCGCGCCGCCGGTGCGGAGGGAGGCGCGCTTCGTCTTCCCGGTCACGCGGTCGTGGACGAAGACGTCGCCGACCGCGTTCGTGTCGCCGGGGACGAGGTCGTCGGCGAAGCTCGAGAAGGAGACGTACCGCCCGTCGGCGGAGATCGCGGGCTCGAACGACCCGCCGTTCGCCTGCCCGCCGCCGGTCGCGACGCTGACGCGGGTCGTCGTCGCCGTCTGCCGGTCGCGGACGAAGACGTCCCGGGCGCCGTTCGTGTCGCCGGGGACCAGGTTCTTGGCGTCGCTCTCGAAGGCGACGTACCGCCCGTCCGCGGAGACGACCCCTTCGAAGCTCCCCTTGTTCCCGGCCGCGCCGGAGAGGGAGACGCTGACGAGTTCGGTCTGCCGCAGGACCCGGTCGTGGAGGTAGACGTCGCGGACGGAGTTCGTGTCGGACGGGAGGAGCGGACCGTCGGCGTAGAAGACGACGAACCGCCCGTCGCCCGAGATCGAGGCGGCGCCGGTCCAATGGGGCGTGAGGTTGCCGGTGCCGTCGATGCTCGCGGCCGACGTCCATTGCGCGGCGGCGGGTTCGGCGAACGAGACGAACAGGACGAGGATCGGGCCGGACGCTCGGTCGAGAAACATCGGAGCCTCCTCCGGAGAGGGGGGTCGGCGAGCGCGGAGGGCCGGAGCGGACCCGCCCTCCGCTCCGGAAAGTGGAGCAAACGCGGCGGCCGATCTCCTCCTTCTCTTTGTTTTGGACACGGTTCGCGCCCGCCGATGGGTCGGATCCGCAAGTTCGGGAGGGGGTGAACGCCCCGCCCGCGGGGGATCGGTCGACCGGCGTCGACGCCGGCGCGCCGGGGCGGCGGATAGACTCCGCCGACCATGCGCCCCCGCCTCCCGCCTCGCCCGGTCGTCTCGTGGGCGCTCTACGACTGGGCGAACTCCGCGTTCGCCACCACCGTGATGGCCGGGTTCTTCCCGATCTTCTTCACCCGGTACTGGAGCGCCGGGGAGGAGGTCACGGAGACCGGGTGGCGGCTCAGCCTCGCGAACTCGATCGCCGGCGCGGTCGTGGCGCTCGCGTCGCCGCTCCTGGGGGCGATCGCCGACGCGATGGGTCGGCGGAAGCGGATGCTGTTCGTCTTCACCTCCCTCGGCGTGGTGATGACGGCGTCGCTGTCGCTGATCGGGAGAGGGGAGTGGCCGGCCGCGGCGTGGATGTACGCGCTGGCGGTGATCGGGTTCTCGGGCGGGATGACGTTCTACGACGCGCTCCTCTCCGGGGTGACGACGACGGAGCGGAGCGACCGGACCTCCGCGTTCGGCTACGCGGCGGGGTACCTCGGCGGGGGGATCCTGTTCCTCGTGAACGTGCTGATGTACTTGCACCCG
>JAUIEL010000585.1 GCA_030428825.1 bacterium | reverse complement strand
GACTTCTTGATCTTCAGGACCTTCGTCTGCGCCTTCGAGCTCTTCTTGCTCTTCGCGCTCGTCACGATCTCGTACGCGCCGAGGAGTCCCTCGTGCGACTTGACGTGGAGGAAGTACGAGCCGTCCGCCTTCGACTTGAACTTCAGCTTCGACTTCTTCTTCTTGCCCGGCTTGGCGCTCAGGCCCTTCAGGAAGTTCCCCTCGTCGTCGTAGATCTCGAGCCGGAACCGCGCGGCGACCTGATCGACCGGCAGGTCGGTGATCTGCGTGACCTTCAGCTTCACCTTCTGCTTCTTCAGCGCCTCGAAGGTCGCCCGGTCCTCGTCGGTCGGGGTCTTGTCGACGAGCGCCCCCTCGACGACCTGCCCCGGGTGGAACCGGGTCGGCCCGGCGACCTGGAGGGAGCGGACGTCCGAGAGGAGGACCACGCCGTCGAGCGAGTTCGTCCCGAGGCCGTAGCCGCCGGGGAAGCCCGGCACGAGCGTCAGGAGCGCGAACCGGATGTCGAGGCCGTAGAAGGCGGCGTTGTCCGGGATGCTGACGCTCGCCGTCGCGGCGCCGTTCGCGTCGAGCGTACCGGTGATCTGGGAGAAGAGCGCCGACTCCGGGTTCAGGACCGCGCTCGCCAGGATCGAGTCGACCCCGAGCGCCAGCGTGCGGCCGCCGTTGACGGAGATCTCCGGGGCGTCGAGCAGCGAGGGGAGGACGAAGTAGAGGCTGCCGCCCATCCCCGGCGCGAGGAGGTCGAGCGAGACCGTCTGCTCGAGCGCGGCGGTGCCGACGAACTCGATCGCCGGCGCGTCGTAGATCCGCGCGTAGACGTCGCCGTCGTTCAACTCGCCGGAGTGCCAGATCGCGATCAGGCGCTCGCCGCTCTGGGAGAGCGCGACCTTGACCGCGTCCTGCTCGGACGAGGTGTCGTCGGGGTGCAGGAGGATCTCGTCGGACAGCGGGTTCCCGTCGCGGTCGAACCGGCGGACGTACGCGTCGTTCGTCCCGCCCGCGTCGCTCTGCCAGCCGACGACGAAGTTGCCGACGTAGTCCATGGCGACGTGCGGGTTGCTCTGGTTGCCGGCGGTCGTCTGCGAGACCACGAACTGCGCGCCCTTCGGGTCGCCGTTCGCGTCGAACAGGCGGGCGTACACGCCGAACCCGCTCCCGTCGGCGCCGCCCTCGTCCCGCCACGCGATCACGAAGTCGCCGTCCGCGTCCATGGCGACGGACGGGAGGCGCTGGTCGCCGGCGTCGCTCGCGCCGTTCGCGAGCCGCTCCGCCCCGACCTTCGCGCCGCTTTCGTCGAAAAGGCGGTAGAGGATCTGGCGACCCGGCCCGGTCGCGCCGCTGGCGTCGGTGTACGCGCAGACGAACGTCCCGTTCCGGCTCGACGCGACGGCCGGGTTGATCTGGACCTTGTCGCTCGGATCGTTCACCAGGAACGCGCCGGAGAGCGGGGCGCCGGTCCGGTCGAACAGGCGGGCGTAGACGCCCGAGGAGCCGTCCATCGCCGGATCGGTGTCCGACCACGCCATGAAGACGGTCCCGTCGAGCGCGTACGCGGCGACCGGCTCGAACTGGGACGCGTTCGTGTTCACCGTCAGGATCTTCTCCGCGCCGTACGGGGTCCCGTCCGCCGCGTAGAACCGGCCGATCGCCGACTCGCCCGAGCCGTCGATGCCGCCGTGGTCCGACAGCGTGACCACGAGGTCCCCGGTCACCGGGTCCCGCGCCACGTAGCTGTCGGTCTGATCGCCGCTGTTCAGCGTGGGGTTGATCCGCACGTCGTCCCCGAGCGGCGTCCCGTCGCGGTCGAGCAACCGGAGGTAGACGTCCCCTTGCGAGTAGACGATCGCGAAGTTTCCATCGTCGTCGCAGGAGACCCAGGCGTCGTGCTGGTCGTTCGCGACCCGGGAGGTGGCGACGAAGCCGGGGCCGAGGGGGGTGAGATCGTGCGCGGAGGCCGCCGGGGAGGCGGCGTAAAGCGCTGCGAGAACGGTCGTCGTGGCGATGCGCGGCATCGTCTTCTCCCGGGTGAGTCGGACCTGGGCGTCGGCGAATCCGCTCCTTCTCTCTCCCAGGATACCCCGGATCGAGGAGGGTGCAAATCGGCGGGCCGCCCGAGGGGGCGCGGGCCGGTGGGGCTCTTCTTCAACGGCCTGCTAGCCACCCAGGGTCCCGGTCGCACGCTCGGCGCGCAACGGCAATCCCCCGACCGGACCCGGAATCCGGCCGCCGCGTTTCGACGGCGCTCCGCCGCGGCGGCCCGCGGCGGAGCGGTCGTGTCGTTCCGCCCCGGTTCAGTCGATCCGGAGCTCGAGCCCGTTCGTCTGCGTCAGCCAAGGGCCGGCGTCGGGGTCGTGGACGAACGCCTGCAGCGTCACCCGGGCCCCGGCCGCGGACGGCGGGACGGTCACCGGCGGGAGGATCGCGGCGCCCGTCCCCGGGTGAGGGGCGAAGCCGCCGAGCGGGAGGACGACGGCCGAGAACGGCGGCACGACGTACGCCTCGAGGCCGGGCGCCGGCCAGCCCGCGTCGAACCCCGGCGCGCCTCCGAGCAGCAGCAGGGCCGCCGACCCGCCCCGCGCTCCGACCAGGCGGAGGCCGACCGCCTCCCCGACCCGGAACGGTCCCGTCGCCCCGAGCGTCGGCGCCATGCCGCCGAACCCCGCCGTCGACTGGCCGAACTGGAGCCGCCGGCCGTCGTCCGGGAAGTGCCGGATCGCGCTCCGCGCGACCGCGCGACCGACGGCGTCGAGGTCTCCGTCCCCGTCGACGTCCGCGAGCGCGCGCGCGTCGGCGACCTGGTCCGCGAACGTGGGGAACGCGCCGGCCCCGTCGTTGCGGAGGATCCGCACCACGTCCGGTCCGACGTGCGGCGCCGAGACGACGAGGTCGACGTCGCCGTCGGCGTCGACGTCGTCGGCGAGGACGCGGAACGGGTCCTGGCTCGCGGTGGCGCCGATCTCGAGCGACGCGAGCGCGAACGTCCGCCCGCCCTGGTTCGTCCAGACGTGCAGGTGACGACCCGGCGAGCCCCGGTCCCGGAGCGCGATCTCGAGGTCGCCGTCGCCGTCGAGGTCGACCACGGCGAGGCGATCGGTCGTCGCCTCGAACAGCGATCCAAGTTGCACCGCCGCTCCGAACGTCCCGTCGCCGGCGCCGAACGCGACCGTCAGCTGGGGCACGTTCCGCGAGCAGACGAGGTCGAGGTGGCCGTCGCCGTCGACGTCGGCGGCCGCCGCGGGATAGGTCGACGCGACCTGCGACGCCAGCAGGAACTGGCCGTTCCCCTGGTTCGCCCAGATCTTCACCACGTGGAATCCGAACGCGCTCCCGACCGCGAGGTCGACGTCGCCGTCCTCGTCGAAGTCGCCGGCGACCCAGACCGTCTCCGCGGCGTCGAACCCGCCGGTCGTCGTCCCGAACGCCGTCCCCGGGGTCGCCGCCCAACCGCCGTCGATGAATCCGCCGCCGCCCGTGTTCAGGAGGAGCCGGAGGCCGTGGAACGTCTGCCCCCACGCGACCCCGGCGATCGCGTCGACGTCCCCGTCTCCGTCGAAGTCCCCGAAGTAGCCCGGCGCCTTCCAGATCGTCCCCGCCGGCGGCGGAGGGAGGACGGGGACGAACGGCTCGAACCCGCCCGCGCCGTCGTTCGCCCAGATCACGGAGAATCCGTGCGACAGGTCGACGTCGCCGTCCCCGTCCCGGTCGGCCGGTTCGATCAGCCACTCGTCGGAGTTGATCGCCACCGCGGGCGTCGTCTCCTGCGCGAACCCGCGGTTGAACAGCACGCACCGCCCGGCGACCAGGTCGACGTCTCCGTCGCCGTCGACGTCTTCGGCGCCGGCGAGCCGGAACGCCCCGAGTCCGTCGATCGCCTCCGCGACGTCGAACCGGCCGGTCCCGTCGTTCTTCGTCACGCGGTACGTCGAGGGCATCGTGTTCCGCTCCGGCGTCGGCCCGCCGCCGCTGCCGCCGCAGCAGACCCCGTCGAGGTCGCCGTCGCCGTCGACGTCCGCGAGATCGGTCGCCGGCCCGCCCGGTCGGGACGGCGCGGCCGCGAAGGTCGTCGGGCCGGTCCGGCGGTACAGCACGTACTCCTCCTTCGCCTCGGCGAAGACGACGAGGTCGGCGTCGAGGTCGCCGTCGACGTCCCCCGCGACCAGGTGCGGGGCGTCGAACACCGAGTACGGGTGGGAGAGGGTCTGCGTCACCGCGACCGCCCCCGGCGACGGATCGATCAGCGCGACCTGCGACCCGGCGAGCCGGGCGAGCTCGGGGAGCGGGTCCCCGTCGATGTCGACCCGTCGGAGGAACCCGGAGCCGGGGAGGCTCCCCACGAGCAGGAAGCCGGTCCCCGTGTTCTGGTGGATCCGCAGCCCGACGCCGACGACCTCGACGGCGAGGTCGTCGAGGCCGTCGCCGTCGACGTCGAGCACCACGGCGGACTGGATCGGG
>JAUIEL010000584.1 GCA_030428825.1 bacterium | reverse complement strand
GTGATCCGTCCGACCGGCCTCGTCGACCCCGAGGTCGAGGTCCGCCCGGCGCGCGGCCAGGTCGACGACCTCCTCGGCGAGATCAAGCGGTGCGCGGAGCGGAAGGAGCGGGTCCTCGTCACGACGCTCACGAAGCGGATGGCGGAGGAGCTGACCGACTACTACCTCGAGTGCGGTGTCCGCGTGAAGTACATGCACTCCGACGTCGACACGATCGAGCGGACCGAGCTGGTGCGCGACCTCCGGAAGGGGGCGTACGACGTGCTGGTCGGGATCAACCTGCTCCGCGAGGGGCTCGACATCCCCGAGGTCGCGCTGGTCGCCGTCCTCGACGCCGACCGGGAGGGGTTCCTCCGCTCGACCACGTCGCTCGTCCAGACCTGCGGGCGCGCGGCGCGGAACGCCGAGGGGCGGGTCGTCCTGTACGCCGACAAGGAGACCGACTCGATGAAGGCCGCGCTGTCGGAGATGGCGCGGCGGCGCGAGAAGCAGCAGGCGTACAACGCCGAGCACGGGATCACCCCGCGGACCGTCAAGAAGGGGATCCGCGACATCCTCGACTCGATCTACGAGAAGGACTACGCGCCGGTGCCGGACGTCGAGCAGGACGACCTCGAGGAGCTCGACGTCAAGCAGGTCGCGCGCCGGATCGAGGCGCTGAACCGCGAGATGCGCGAGGCGGCGGCGGCCCTCGAGTTCGAGAAGGCGGCCGAGCTGCGCGACCGGATCCGGGGCCTCCAGGAGCTGGAGCTCCGCTACCGTTGATCGCGTGAACGAACCGCTCGCCCGGAAGCTCGACAACCTGCCGTCCGAACCGGGGGTCTACCTGTTCCGGGACGGCGAGGGCGGTCTCCTGTACGTCGGGAAGGCGAAGTCGCTGCGGAGCCGCGTCCGGAGCTACTTCGGCCGGGGGAGCGACCGGCGGCTCGCGACGTGGTTCATCGACCGGAAGGTGGAGGACCTCGAGTTCCTGGTGACGCGCTCGGAGAAGGAGGCGCTCCTCCTCGAGAACAACCTGATCAAGAAGCTGAAGCCGCGCTACAACCTCCGGCTGCGCGACGACAAGACGTTCCTCCACCTCCGCATCGACCCGCGCGACGAATACCCGCGGATCGTCCCGACCCGGAGGATCAAGAAGGACGGCGCGCGGTACTTCGGCCCGTACGCGAACGCCGGCGCGCTCCGACGGACCCTCCGCTTCCTCCGCTCGTTCGTCCCGCTGCGCGACTGCAAGGACTCCGACTTCCGGAGCCGCACCCGTCCGTGCCTCGAGTTCGAGATCGGCCGCTGCTCGGCGCCGTGCGTCGGGCTGATCTCGCGAGAGGCGTACGCGCGGGACGTCGAGCAGGCCGTCCGCATCCTGAAGGGGCAGACGCGCGAGCTCGTGACGACCGTCAAGGACGAGATGAGGGAGGCGGCGGAGCGGTTGCAGTTCGAGCGCGCGGCGGTGCTCCGCGACTACCTGAAGTCGCTCGAGATGTCGCTCGAACGGCAGGAGGTCGAGAGCCGGACGCTCGGCGACGTCGACGCGCTCGGCGTCTGGCGCGAGGGGGGACTGACCGAGATCGTGGTCCTGTTCGCGCGCCAGGGGAAGATCGTGAACACGGTCGGCTTCACCTTCGAGCACGACCTGCCGGACGACGAGCTCCTCTCCGAGTTCCTGCCGCAGTTCTACGGCGGCGGGCGCCCGATCCCGGAGGAGGTGCTCGTCCCGTCGCCGCCGTACGGCCGGGAGACGCTCGAGGAGTGGCTGTCCGAACGACGCGAGGCGGCCTGCGCCCTCCGCGTCCCGACCACCGGCGAGAAGGCGCGGTTCCTCGAGCTGGCGCGGGAGAACGCGAGGCTCACCCTCCTCGCGTCGACCGACAAGCGCGAGCGGACGGCGGCGGTGCTGGAGGAGCTGAAGGATCGGCTCGGGCTGTCGCGGGCGCCGCTCCGGATCGAGTGCTTCGACGTCTCGACGACGGGGGGGCGGGACACCGTCGCGTCGTGCGTCGAGTTCCGCGACGGCGAGCCGCGAAAGACCGGCTACCGCCACTACCGCATCAAGGACGCCGACCCCGGGGACGAGTACGCGTCGATGGGGGAGGTCCTCTCGCGGCGCTACCGGAAGGCGAAGGAGGAGCGCGACCTGCCCGACCTGATCGTGGTCGACGGCGGGAAGGGGCAGTGGAACGTCGCGCGGCGCGTCCTCGACGAGCTCGGGATCGAGGGGGTCGACCTCGTCTCGCTCGCCAAGGGGGATCGCCGGGGGCGGGGGCTCCTGCTCGACGCGGGGGAGGAGGAGCGGGTGTTCACGCGCGGAGAGGGAGACCCGGTCGTCCTCGACCAGGCGTCGGCGCCGATGCACCTGCTCCAGCGGGTCCGCGACGAGGCGCACCGGTTCGCGATCACCTACCACCGCAAGCGCCGCGGGGCCCGCAGCCTCGCGTCGGAGCTCGACGCGATCCCGCTGGTCGGGCCGCGCCGGAAGCAGATCCTCCTCGCGCGGTTCGGCGACCTCGACGGCGTGCGGCGCGCGACGGAGGAGGAGCTCGCGGCGGTCGACGGCATCGGACCGCGCGCGGCGAGAGAGATCCGCCGCCACTTCGGCGGCGCGGGCCGCTGAACGCGCGGCCGGAAGGCGTCGGTCAGGACGGGCCGGACCGAGGGTGGAACTTCCGGTGCGCGTCGACGAGGCGGCGCCGGTCGACGTGCGTGTAGACCTCGGTCGTCGCCACCGAGGCGTGGCCGAGCAGCTCCTGCACCACGCGCAGGTCGGCGCCGTGCTCCAGCATGTGGGTCGCGAACGAGTGGCGCAGCGTGTGCGGCGACACGCCGAGGAGCGGGAGGCCGGCCGTCGTCGCCGCCGCCTTCACGATCCGCCAGACCTGGGTGCGGTCGAGCGCCTTCCCGGCGCGGCTCAGGAACGTGCGGTCGGTCCGGGGACCGCGGGCCGCGAGGACGGGCCGGACGTCGGAGAGGTAGCGGCCGACCGCCTCTTTGCCGCGGCGGCCGATCGGGACGAGCCGCTCCTTGCTCCCCTTGCCGAGGCAACGGACGTACCCCGCGTCGAGGTGGACGCGGTCGTGCGTCAGGGTGCAGAGCTCGGAGACCCGGCAGCCGACCGCGTACAAGACCTCGAGGATCGCCCGGTTCCGCACGGCGAGCGGCCCGTCCCCCGCCGGCGCCGCGAGCAGCCGGTCGACGGCGTCCGTGTCGAGCACCCGCGGAAGTCGGCGCCACTGGCGGGGGGAGGTGCCGGTGGGGCGCACGTCCCGGGTCGTCCGGCCGGTCTCCAGGAGGTACCGGTAGAACATCCGGAGGCACGCCAGCCGCCGGGCCGCGGTCGCCTCCGACGCGCCCGATTCCCGCTCGGAGACCAGAAAGTCCAGGATCGGAGCGGCGCTCGAGACGATGAGGGAGGTGTGCCCGGCCCGCGCGAGGAACTCCCGGTACTTCCGGAGGTCGCGTCCGTAAGCCTCGATCGTAGCGTTGCTTAGGCCAGCTTCCGCCGAGAGGTGGGTCAGGAACTCTTCGACCGGAGCGTCCAACAATCACCTCGTCGGGCGGTTCGTCTTGAACTCGCAGTGCACCAACCTATAGTGCGCCACGATCTTAGGGCTGATCCTTCCCATTCGTAGCGCCGGTCGGTCGTTCTCCATGGCGAAGAAGAAAGCGTCGAAGAAGGTCTCTCGGAGCGGCGCTTCGGCCCGGAAGCGGGCGTCGAAGGCGTCCGGTTCGGCGAAGTCGAAGGCGCGTTCCGAGAAGAAGCCGACCAGGAAGAAGCCGACCAAGAAGGCCGCGGCGAAGAAGGCGGCGTCGGGAAAGAAGGTCGCGAAGAAGGCGGCCTCGAAGAAGTCGACCGCGAAGAAGAAGCCGACCGCGAAGAAGAAGGCGGTCGCGAAGCGGAAGGCCTCCCCCCGCAAGGCGGCGAAGAAGCCGGCGGCCCGGAAGCCGGCGAAGAAGGTCGCCAAGAAGCCGGCGAAGAAGGTCGCCAAGAAACCGGCGAAGAAGGCGGCCGCCACGAAGAAGGCGGCGTCCAGGAAGGTCGCGAAGAAAGCGGTCGCGAAGAAGTCCGCGCCCGAGAAGGTCGTCAGGAAGGCGGCGCCCGAGAAGACCGCGAAGAAGGCGGTCGAGAAGGCCGCCCCCGCGGCCGAGACGCCGCCGTCGCCGCCGAAGCGACCGCCGAAGCGGAAGGGGATGCCGCGGGGGAAGGCGGGCGAGTTCCTGAAGCTCCTGTTCGCCAAGCGGGAGGCGCTCGTCGGCGATCTCCGGAGCATGGAGTCGCAGGCGTTCAAGACGAGCGGGCAGGACTCGGCCGCGAACCACATGGCCGACTTCGGCTCGGACAACTACGAGCAGGAGTTCACGCTCAGTTTGATGCAAAACGAGGAAGAGACGCTGGAGATGATCGAGGGCGCCCTTGAACGGATCGAAGATGGCGTCTATGGTTCCTGCGTTGAGTGCGATGGTCGCG
>JAUIEL010000583.1 GCA_030428825.1 bacterium | reverse complement strand
GCCGCCGCCTCGAGGCCGCCGTCCCGGTCGCCGGTCGCCAGGCGGAGCTCGGCCAGGGGCGCGGCGAGCCTCGTCCCGATCGCGCCGCGCGGGTCGAGCTCGGCGACCCGCTCCAGCGCGTCGAGGGCCGGCCGGTCCCCGCTCAGGACCCGGAGGAACATCGCGCGGGTCCGTTGCAGCGCCGGCCGGTCGGGCGCGATCTCCTCCGCCTCGCGGAGCCGCTCCCGCGCGAGCCCCGGTTCGCCCGTGCTCCAGGCGAGCGGGACGATCGCGAGGCGGACGTCGGCGTCGAACGGGCGGAGGGTCGCCGCCCTCTCGAACGCGACGATCGCCCGGGCCGGCTCGCCGCGCGCCGCGAGCGCCTCGCCGTGGGCGGCGAAGGCGGCGGCGGCCGTCCCAGCGACGCCCGCCGCGCCGAGGAGGAGGCCGCCGAGCGCGACGACCGGGCGCGGGATCGGAAGGCCGGCCGGCGCGCGGCCGGCGGCGCGCGCGAGCGCGGCGAGGATCCCGAGGTCGACGAGGAGGCGCGACGGCACGAACGTGTCGAGGGCGTCCCCCATGTCGAGGAGGTTCGTCAGGAGCTGCGCCACGAGCGCGAACGAGACGCCGGTCGCGAGCATCCGGACCTCGGCGTCCTCGGCGGCGAGCGCGCGCCGCGCGAAGCCGAGTCCGACGGCGAGGAGGACGAGGAAGAGCGCCAGACCGAGGGCGCCGCTCCCCTCGAGGAGGGCGAGCGGCAGGTCGTGGGGGTGGTCGGAGGAGCTCTCCCCCTCGAACCGGGACGGCGGGACGAACCGCCCCTGGACGAACCAGGTCCGAGGGCCGTGTCCGAGCCACGGGCGATCGGCCGCGGTCCGCCAGGCGATCTCCATCCGGTGCAGCCGGTGGCTCTCGAGGAGGACGTTCGGGTGGTGGGCGCGGTTGGCGATCTTGTCCCGGAACGCGGGGAGGACGAACGCCGCGAGCGCCACCACCGCGAGCGCCGCGCCGACCCGGACGAGCGCGCGGGCGAGGCGCGTCCTGCGGATCGAGATCAGGACGACGGCGGCGAACGTCGCGCCGATCGACAGGCGCGACGCCGTCAGGAACAGCGCCGCCGCCGCGAGCGGCAGGACGAGCGCGCCGAGCGCGCGGTCGACGCCCCGGCCGGAGAGGACGAGCGGGAGCGCGAGGACCGCGCCGGCCCCGAACCACGGGGCGAGCGTGTTCGGGTGTCGGCCGAAGAGGGAGAGCTCGGTCCCGAACGCGTCGATCCCGAGGGGGGAGACCGTCCGGTCGAGGAGGAGGCGCGACACGAGGCCGGCGACCGCGACCGCGGCGACCGTGACGAGCAGGGTCCGGACCGCCACGCGCGCCGACGCCTTCGGGTCGTCGTCGGTCGCCACGACCCAGAACGCTCCCGCCAGGGCGAGGAGTCGGGTCAGCACGTCGACGCCGGGCCCCGGGTCGGCGCCGAGGAACGTCGACACGGCCAGCGCGGCGAGGAACGCGGCGATCGCGAGCGCGCCGGGCGTTCGCCCCCGCCGCTCGCCCGCGCCGAGGAGAACGAGGGCGCCGGCGAGGGCGAGACCGAGCGCGGGCGGGGCGCCGATCGGGAGCCCCTCGAGGGTGAGGAGCGGCAGGAGGAGGACGAGGCCGGCGCGGGCGGGCGGGGCGCCGCGGCGGACGATCGCGAACGAGGCGAGGAGCGCGGCGCCGAGCCCGATCGCGAGCGGGAGGAGGAAGGCGGGCGGTCGGCCGACGGTCCGGAGGTGGAGGTCGTCCGGCAGGGCGGCCGCGCCCGCGAGGGCGGCGGCGAGGGCGACGAGGGCGAGGACCGGGAGCGCGGCGAGTCGCCCGGCGGCGAGCGGGGGGGCGCCCCGCCGGACCGCGAGCGCGCCGCCCGCGAGGGCCGCGAGGAGGACGATCCCGCCGGCGAGCGCTCCGTCCCGCAGATCGGCGGCCGCGGCGAGGCCGGCCGTGGCCACGGTCGCCGCCGCCGCGACGACGAGCGCCGGGAGCGCGGCGACGACGGCGCCTCGCGACGGCTCGCCCGACTCGTCTCCGGTCATGCGTCTCTCCTCTCGGGTCGCGGGCGCTCCGCGGCCGCGCGACTGTAGCAGACCGCCGCCTTCGACCCCGGCCGTCGCCGGCGCGCCGCGCCGCGGTTGCTTCGCCCCGCCGCGTTGCGTAGCTTCGAGGCTCGCGCCAGGTCGGCGCGGCGGGGCGGCGGCTCCTGCGGACACCGCGGTCGGCGGAGGGCATCGATGGACGGTTCACGAAGGCGGAGCTGGCGCGATCGCGCCGGGGTCCTGCTCGTCGCGGCGACGCTCGGGGCGTGCTCGTTCGAGCACGCGATCGGCGTCGACTACGAGGAGACGATCACGAAGCGGGACGGGCACGAGGTGGCGGGGTTCGTCCACGCCGAGACCTGGAGCCCGGCCTTCCTGTACGTCCTCCCGCTCCTCCCGCGGCAGTCTCCCGAGCGGGCCCAGGAGCTGGCGATCGCGAAGGCGAAGGCGATGGGCGCGGACGGCGTCACCGACGTGCGCCTGCACGTCGAGACCCACATGCCGTTCCTCTTCCTCGCCGGCTGGACCGAGAACCACGTCAGCGCCACGGCGGTGCGGCACCGGTGAGCGCCCCGAGCCCCGGTCCCGAGGCGTCCGGTCCGGCGGGGAACCCGATCGACAAGCGAGGGAACGTGCGGGAGCCGTCGAGGTCGCCCGTGCGGCTCCGGTTCCCGGCGGTCGAACTGACCGGCCTGACCCGGGACGTCTCCGACGGCGGCGCGTTCGTGCTCGCCGCGCAGGACCTCGAGGTCACGTGCGAGATCGAGGGGGAGGGGGACGGCGAGCCGCGGGAGCGGCGCGGCCGGGTGGTGCGGGTCGAACTCCTCCCCGGCGGCGGCGTCGGGTTCGCGATCGAGTTCCGACCCTGAGCCGTCGAGCCGGGCGGGCGGGGCGGCCGGCGCCGGCCTTCCCCCGCGTGCGGCCCTCGCGACCGGGTCAGCGCGCGGCCACCGCCTTCGCCACCACGTCGACCATCCAGCCCGGCAGGAGCCCGAGCCACAGGACGAGGCCGACCGCGACGAGCGAGGTGAAGGCGACCAGGCCGTCCGTCCGGAGCACCCGGGCCTCGCCCTCCTCCGCCGGCGTCACGTACATCAGGATCAGCAGGCGCAGGTAGTAGTAGAGCCCGATCACCGACATCAGCACGGCGATCACCGCGAGCGCCAGGAGCCCCGCGTCGACCGCGGCGGAGAAGACGTACAGCTTGCCGAAGAACCCGGCCGTCGGCGGCATGCCGGCCATCGCGAGCGCGAAGACCGCCATCAGCGCGGCGAGGATCGGACGCTCGCGGCCGAGGCCCCGCAGCTCGGAGAGCCCCTCGCGCCCCTCGCCCCGGTCGAGGACGAGGGCGATCGCGAACGCGCCGAGGTTCATCGCCGCGTACGCCGCGAGGTAATAGAGGACGCCGCTCGACCCGGACTCGAGCCGCCCGCCCGCGGCGACGATCGCGGCGACGCCGACCAGCATGTAGCCGGCGTGGGCGATCGACGAGTAGGCGAGGCGGAGCGCGCCGAGGTTCCCGACGACCATGCTGAGGATGGCGACGCCGGAGAGGACCTTCGCGCCGATGGCGGGGGTCATCGCCTCGGCGATCGCGGGAGCGGACCGCAGCAGGGCGGCGAACGCGGCCGCCTTGGTCGCGGTCGCCATGAACGCGGTGACCGGCGTCGGCGCCCCTTCGTAGACGTCCGGCGTCCAGGCGTGGAACGGGGCGGCCGCGATCTTGAACAGCACGCCGACGAGGAACATCCCCGCGCCGAGCGCCGCGACCCCGCCGCCGGTCCCCATCCGACGGAGCTCGTCGCCGATCGCCTCGAGCGACGTCGTGCCCGAGGCGCCGAACAGGAGCCCCATCCCGAACAGGAGGAACGCCGAGGCGAACGCGCCGAGGAGCAGGTACTTGAAGCCGGACTCGACCGAGCGGACCTGCGTCCGGCGCATCGCCGCGAGGACGTAGAGCGGGATCGAGAGGAGCTCGATGGCGAGGAAGACGTTCACCAGGTCGTTCGCGGCGGCGAGCATCGCCATGCCCGACGCGGAGACGAGCACGAACGCGTAGTACTCGGCCCGCTCGACGTCCGGCCGCGTCGCGAGATAGGTGCGCGACAGCAGGATCGAGAGGAACGCCGACAGGTGGACGACCAGCATGATCACGAGGGCCGTCTGGTCGACGTGCATGGTCCCCGAGAACGCGTACTCCGACGTCCCGCGCAGCAGGTCGCGACCGGCGTAGAGGAACGGCACGAGCGCCCCGAGGGCCGCCACCCAGAACGAGCCGCCGGAGTTGCGCGGGCCCGGGAGGAGGTCGACGAGGATCACGAGCAGCCCCGCCAGCGCGGGGAGGAGGCCTGCGAGCTCGAGGCCAAAATGCTGACCGAGCTCGACACCCCGACCCGCGAGCTCTGGCGCCGAAACCCCG
>JAUIEL010000582.1 GCA_030428825.1 bacterium | reverse complement strand
GGCTCACGGTGAGCTACCGCTTTCCGGGCGCCCGGGTGTTCGAGTGGGCACTGCTGCTGCCGCTGGCGGTGCCCGCCTACATCATCGCCTACACCTACACCGGCATGCTGGACTTCGCGGGCCCGGTGCAGACGATCCGGGCCGGGGCGAAACGGTCCGGCAACGATCCCCCGTCCTCCTCCGCGAAGGCGAGGAAGATGGTCGGTTCCTGCTCGTACGGCACGATCTCCTCGTACGAGTAGGTGACGGTGTAACCGTCGCGTGCTCTCGCCACGACCGCGAACGCGAGCTCGTGGTTCTTCCGGTCCTCGTCGATCGCGGGCTCGCTCGCCGCCAGGAGGTCGGCGACGGCGACGGCGCGGAGCGGGTGGTGGACGCCGCGCTTGGTGACGTGCCGGACGGACCGGACGCGATCGCCGAACCGGGCGCCGATCGACTCCGGGTTCCAGGCGGTCGGGTGGGCGACGTCGCCGACGACCCGGACCGGCCCCTCGGCCGCCGGGTCGGGAGGGGCGCCGCGGCAGCCGGCGAGCGCGGTCACGAGGGCGGCGGCGACGAGCGGGACGGAGCGGCGGGGGAGCGCACTGGACATGGATCGGACCCTCCGCGGGCGATCGTATCGAGCGGCGCCGGCCGGTCCAGACGCGTCCGGCGGTTCCGCGCCCGGCGGTCGGGTCAGCGGCGGCGGCTCGCGGTCACCGCGGAGACGAAGAAGAGGGCGTCCGCCTGCTCGCCGAGCACCGCGCGCCCGGGCTGCCCCATGAACCGGACCCTCCACGCCGATTCGAGCGGCGCCTCGTTCGAGTCGCCGGTGTGGAGCGGGACCAGCAGGCGTTCCCCGAACCGGGCGAGCCGCGCCTCGATCGTCCCCGGGATCGACGGGAGCGTCCGGATCGGAGTCGCCGCCCGGAGGTTCCCGTGCGTGCCGTGGTCGAACAGGAGCCAGATCCCGAACAGCTCGTCGCCGCGGGTGCGCGCGAGGTGCGTGCCGACGGTCTCCCACATCGTCCGGTCGGTCTCGATCTCCTCGCTCGCGCGGGCGAGGTGGAGGGCGTGGCCGAGGAGGACGAACTTCTCGTCCGGAGCGGCGCGCTCGAGCAGCTCGTCGAGGTGCCGGCACATCGATCGCTCCCGCGCGCGGAGCCCCGCGTCGACGCGCTCCCGGTTCGCGAGCTCGGAGAGCGAGTCGATCCATCGGAGCCCCTCGGCGAGGTCGACGGCGCACCGTCGCAGCTCGAGGAACCCGTCGGCGCCGAGCCGGGCGGTGAGCGCGTCCTCGACCTCCTCGAGGTGGACCACGAGGTCGAACAGGCGCCGGACCTCCTCGAGGCGGGTCTCGCCGGCGACGCGGGCGAGGCGACGCTTCACGTCGCGGACCGTCTCGTCGTCGCCGTGGAGGGCGAGGAGCGCGAACGCGTCCTCGTACTCGCACCCCGGGCGCATCGAGAGGTCGAAGCCGAACCACCGGATCCGCGGCGCGCCGGCGGGGCGCCGTACGTTCATCTCGTGGAGCTGGCGGAGGAACCACCGGCTCTCCGCGCGGACGGCGGCGCCGAACGCGGGGTGGCGGTCGTCGGTCCAGCCGGAGACGGCGTCGACCCGGTCGTACCGCTGCGCGCCGTCGTACCCGTAGAGGCCGACGCGCGCGAGGTGGCGCGGGTCGCCGGTCTCGACGAACCGGTCCATCCGCCGCGCGTCGGAGACGCCCATCTCCATCCCGACGTTCGTGAACCCGCGCGAGGCGAGGTAGCGGATCAACACCAGGCGGGAGTCGATCCGCTCGGAGACGAAGTGGTCGGTCTCGCCGATCATCACGATCCGCTTCCCCTCGAGCGCCGCGTCGAGGACGGCGAGCCGCTGGGGATCGACGTCGCCCCAGTCGAGCGACGGCAGCCGGACGGCGTGGTCGGCGAGGAACGCGTCGAGCGGATCGTCCGCCGGAGCGTCGGCGCCGCCCGAGACGACCGCCAGGAGCGAGAGCAGCAGCGGGACGGCGAGCGGCATGGGGAGGCTCCGAGCGCGGGTCGTTCGTCCCCGGTGAGTCTACGGGTCCGGCGGGCCGGTCCGCTCACCCGTCTGGTACCCTCGGCGCGCGATGGCCTCCATCACCTCCTCTCCGACCGCCGACGACCGCGCGCGGTCGCGCATTGGACGACGCGGAGCACGTGCGACATGAGACTTCCCGGAGGCGACGGGGCGATCGTCGACTTGGCGAAGCTCACCGACTACTGCCTGTCTCCCATCCATCCGAGAGGACGGCACAAGGCGAGGGTCTTCGCCGCGAGTCTGGGTCTGGACGCCGGACACGCCGAGACGCTCCGTCGGACCCTCCTGGAGCTGGCGGCCCGTAGCGACGCCGCCGTGCCGGGACCGACGGATCGTTACGGGAGCCGATACGTGATAGACTTCGATTGTTCTGGTCCGAAGGGAACCTCACGAGTGCGAACCGCCTGGATCGTTCGATCCGACGAGGACGTTCCGAGGTTCACCGGGTGCTACGTGTTGTGAGTCGCCGATGACGAACCGAGACAGATCGATCGACGTCCTCGATGTCGTTGCGTTGCTCGAGGACCTTCCCGAGCACTCTCTCGTACGGGGCCAGGTCGGAACCGTCGTCGACGAGCTCGACGGGACGGCGTTCGAAGTCGAGTTCGCCGACGATGAGGGGCGTACGTACGCTCAGCTCCCGCTTCGGGCCGATCAATTGCTCGTCCTGCACCATCGACCGGTACGCGCTGCGTGAACGACGCGGCCGAGCAATCGGCCGGCCGCTAGGGGCCCGCCGCGATGGCCTCCATCACCTCCTCTCCGACCGCCGACGACCGCGCGCGTCTCGACGTGACGTTCGCCGCGCTGACCGACGAGCGCGGGTCGGTCGAGCCGATCTCGGCCGCCGAGCGCGAGGCGCGCTGCCGGCGGTTGGGGAGGCTCCTCGGCGCGCACGGCGTCGACGCGCTCCTCGTCGAGCCGGGCTCGACGATGCGGTACCTCACCGGCGTCGAGTGGGGGCTCTCCGAGCGGTTGTTCGCGCTCCTCGTCACCGCGGACGGCGTCCGACGGTGGGTCACCCCGGCGTTCGAGGCGTCGCGCGCGGCGTCCGTGACGGCGGAGGCGCCGGGCGAGTGCGTCGCGTGGGACGAGCACGAGCACCCGTACGCCCCGCTCGCGTCGGCCCTCCGCGCGGCGGGGTGCGCGCGGGTCGCCGTCGACCCGTGGCTGCGGTTCCGGTTCGTGCAGGGGCTCCGCGACGCGTTCGGCGAGGCGGCGGTCGTCCTCGGCGAGCCGGTGACGACGGCGCTCCGCGGCGTGAAGGACGCGCACGAGATCAAGTTGCTCCGCCGCGCGAACGAGCTGACCCAGCGGGCGATCTCCGCCGTCGCGCGCACGCTCGAGCCGGGCGTGACGTCGACCGAGATCGCCCTTCGCCTGACCGTCGCGCAGGAGCGGCTCGGCCTGACCGACGTCTGGCACCTCGCGCTGATCGGTCCCGCCGCGGCGTTCCCGCACGGCGAGGAGCGCGAGCGGACGCTCGGCGCGGGCGATCTCCTGCTGGTCGACACCGGCGGGAAGCTGCACGGCTACTGCTCGGACAACACGCGGAGCTGGGTCGTCGGCGCGGCCCCGCGCCCGGAGGTCGTCCGGATCTGGAACGTCGTCCGCGACGCGCAGCGCGCCGCCTTCGACGCGCTCCGCCCGGGCGCGAGGGCGTGCGAGGCGGACCGGGCGGCGCGCCGCGCGCTCGAACGAGCCGGCTTCTCGCCGGGGTACGAGCACTTCTTCCACCGGGTCGGCCACGGCATCGGCCTCGACGGCCACGAGGACCCGCACCTCGACGGGGGTTCGGAGGCGGTGCTCGAGCCGGGGATGTGCTTCAGCGACGAGCCGGGGATCTATCTCCCGGGAGTGCTCGGGCTGCGGATCGAGGACATCGTCTGCGTCACGGAGGACGGGGCGGAGCACTTCGGGGAGTGGCAGGCGGGGCCGGAGTCGCCGGAGGGGGAGTGAGCGGGGAGGGGATGGGGGAGAGGGAGCGGGGGGCGCCTCGCGTGGGCGCGACGTCGTCGGAGTTCGGGAGCCGGGGATCGGACGCCGGGGAGCGGGAGAGGGAGGGGAAGACCGGGTCACGGAAAGCCGGAGAACCGGAAAGCCGGAAGGAGGGGAATCGGGTCACGGGTCGCGGGAAGCGGACGGCCTGCCCGGCATCCGGCGCCCGGCCCCCCGGCCCCCGCGACCCGGTCCCCGGTTTTCCGGTCGCCCGGTCACCCTCGACCCGGTCTTCCCCTCCCCCTCCCGTTGCCCGGTGTCCGGTCCCCGGATGCGCCTGTCGTTCGAGTGTTCGGACGCGCCGGACTTCCCGACACCCTCGTGGATCGGGCACGGGCACGGGCCCGGCCGGACGGCGTTCCCCGGAGTCGATTTCCGGGCCTCGCGCCCCTCCGCTACTCCCGCTCGACCTTCACCGCGCAGTACTTG
>JAUIEL010000581.1 GCA_030428825.1 bacterium | reverse complement strand
CCGCCGCGTCGAACGACCTCGCCGGGTCGAGGGCGGCGACGGCGGCGACGAACGGTTCGAGGGCCGCGGTGAACGACTCGGACGCCTCGCGCGGCAGCTCGCACGGGAGGCAGTCGGTCGTCATCAGGCAGAGCCCCGGGCCGTCGACGCCGTCGCGGACCACGTCGGTGGCCGGGTCGAACACGAACGCCGGCGCGTCCGGCGTGGTCGCCTTCACGGTGCACTCGACCGACCCGTCGATGTCGCACGAGATGTCGCCGACGATCAGGAGCCGCGGCACCTCCTCCCGCGCGAACCACGCCCGCAGGAACGACTTCGTCAGCAGCCTCGGGTACGCCTCGGTCCAGTAGATCGCGTTCACCAGCGCGTCGAGGTGGACGACGTGGCGCTCGAACGTGGACCGATACCGCTCCGGGTGGTCGTAGTACTCCTGCAGGTCGAACGCCGCGCCCATCTCGATCGGCTCGACCAGGTCTCCCTCGCGCAGGACGACCTTCACCAGCCGCGTGTCCGACCCGTCGCGGGCGAGCGACGCGAGCTCCGCCGGGGAGACCTCCTCGACCCCGAGCAGGTCGAAGATCTCCTGCGCCCCGCGCGAGACGTTCCCGTCGCCGGTGAACCCGACCACGAACGGCCGGAGCGCCTCCGGGAGCGGCCGCCGCCGGAGCCGCTCCCCGATCTCCCTCACCCGCTCCTTCGCCGCGTCGAGGCTCTCGAACTCGTGCGCCATCGCGAGCGAGAGGAACGGCGTCTCCACCCCCCGCGCCGCCAGCCTCCGTCCGAGCACCGACAGCGTGTCGATCATCCCGGCGAGCCCCGCGTGCCGCCCGAAGAAGACGAGCCGCCGCCCGTCCCCGTCGACGATCCGCTCGTAGTCGACGAGCGTGCACCGGAGCTCCGCCAGCCGCCGCAGCAGCGGCATGTTGTGCGGCTGTCCCTTGATCGTGTGCGAGAAGAAGACGTACGCCTTGTCCGGGAGGAGCAGCTCCTTCGGCACCTCCTTCACCGCGAGGATCGCGTCGCAGCCGGAGAGGTCCTCGTCGACGGCGGCGCCCGCCTCGCGGTACGCGTCGTCCCCGAACGCCCGGATCGTCGACGGCTGGACCACCACGCGCAGCCCGTGACGGTCGACCAGCCGCCGGACCGCGTCCGGCGTGAGCGGGACGCGCCGCTCGAACTCGTGCTTGTCCTCGCGACGGATACCGACGGTTCCGGTCATGCTCTCCTCCTTCGTCGACGTGTCCGGTCGACGGGTCGACGCCTTCGACGGCGCTCAGCCGAGCTCCTCGACCGTGTGCTGGAACGCGATGCCGTGCGCGCGAAGCTCCTTCAGCACCGGCCGGTAGACGTCGGGCATCGTCGGGATCAGCACGCCGGGGTGGTCGATCACTCCGGTCAGGATCAGCTTCGTCCCGATCCCCGTCGGCAGCCCGACGGTGCTCGCCATCGCCGTCCGCACCGGGTCGCTCCCGAGCGTGACCATCGACGACTGCTCGCGATACCGCCGGCCGTCCTTCGCGTACTCGATCTTGTGGAGCATCGCGATCATGTCCTTGTCGTCCGGCTTCAGCGCCCACTTCTCCTCGAGGAGCTGCTGCAGCACCTGCGCCGGCGTCGCGCGCTTCAGCCCGATCGGCCGCCGCTCGAACAGGCCGAGCCACTCGAGCTTGTCGAACTCCTCCGAGTTCATGTCGAGCTTCAGGTACGCGCGCAGCTTCAGCTCGACCGACATCTGCTCGTCGTACCAGAGGTAGGCGTTGACGAAGTCGCGGTACGTCATCCCGTCGACCCCCTCGAGCGAGTACGAGTCGTCGGTCAACCCGACCTGGACCAGGCAGTCCCACGCCTTGCAGAATCCGGGGCGCCGCAGCGTGCCGCGGTAGATCGTGTCGACGTCCCAGAGGTCGTAGTGGTGGCGGTACTTCAGGGAGTCGCGGTTCGGATACCCCTCGAAGTCGCCGTAGCCGGGGATCGAGAGCGGCTCGAACCGGCTGAACAGCTTGTGGTACGGGATGTACTTGAACCGGCCGTTGTGCTTGAACTTCACGCCGCCCTGCCCGGCGAGCACGACGTTGCGCGGGTTCCACGTGAACTTGTAGCGCCACGGGTTGTCGTCGCACTCCGGCGCGATCAGCCCGCCGGTGAACGTCTCGAACGCGGTGATCTCCTTCCCCTCGCCGCGGAGCGCGTCGAGCCGCTCCATCGCCGACATGTGGTCGATCCCCGGGTCGACGCCCATCTCGTTCAGCATCGTGATGCCGTGCCGCTCGGCGACCTGGGCGAGGTCCTTGATCTCGGCCGACACGTACGACGCGCTGACGAAGTGCTTCCGGTGCTCGATGCACGCCCGCGCGACGTCCGGATGCATCGACGCGGGGAGCATCGACACCACGACGTCCGCGGCGGCGATCAGGCGGTCCCGCGGCCCGTCGTCCTCGACGTCGAGCTCCGCGGTCTCTCCGCGCTCGTGCCCGGCCACTCGACGGCGGGCCAGGTCGACGTCGAGGTCCGCCACCACGACCCGCCAGTCGTGCGTCGCCGCCTCGTGGAGGAGGTACTCGATCAGGACGCCGGTCGACTTGCCGGCCCCGAGGACCAGGATCCGCTTCATGCTCGCTCGCTCTCTCTCCCGCCCCGGGTGGGCCGCGCGGCGGCGGGCGGGGGGCCGAGCGTATCGGCGGCGCGCCGCCCGCGGAACCTCCGGGGTCGAACTCGACGCGAGCGCGGGGCGAGCCCGGAGGGTCCGCGCCCTTCCGCCGGCGCCGCGACCGCGGCTACGACGCCTCGTGCTCCCGCAGGACCTCCTCGATCCGGTCGAGCGCCCAGTCGAGCTCCTCGCGCGTGATCACCAACGGCGGCGCGAGTCGGATCGTGTGGTCGTGCGTCTCCTTGCAGAGGAGGCCCCGCTCCCGCAGCGCCTCGGAGAACCGGCGCGCGCCGCCGGCGTTCTCGTCCAGCTCGACGCCGGCCCAGAGCCCCGCGACCCGGACCTCCTTCACGAGGGGGGAGTCGATCGCCTTCAGCCGCTCCTCGAGGTGCGCGCCGAGCTCGCGCGACCGCTCGGCCAGCCCCTCGTCGACGATCACGTCGAGCGCCGCTTCGGCGACCGCGCACGCCAGCGGGTTGCCGCCGTACGTCGAGCCGTGGCTCCCGGGGTCGAACACCTCCATCACCGCGTCGTCGGCCAGGAACGCCGAGACCGGGTAGAGGCCGCCGGAGAGCGCCTTCCCGATCGTGACGCCGTCGGCGCGGATCCCGGCCGCGGAGTGCGCGAGGAGGGTGCCGGTCCGCCCGAGTCCGGACTGGATCTCGTCGCAGATCAGGAGCGTGTTCGTCTCGTCGCAGAGCGCGCGGAGCCCCGGCAGGAACTCGGGCGGCGGGATCACCACGCCCCCCTCGCCCTGGATCGGCTCGACCAGGATCGCGGCGGTCCGCTCGTTCACGAGCGCGCGCGTCGCCTCGACGTCGCCGTACGGCGCGACGACGAACCCCGGCGTGTACGGCCCGTAGCCGCGCCGCGCGCCGTCGTCGGTGCTGAAGCTGATGATGGTGGTCGTCCGGCCGTGGAAGTTCCCGTCGAACACCACGATCTCGGCCCGGTCCGCCGGGATCCCCTTCACCGCGTACCCCCAGCGTCGGCTCGCCTTGATCGCGGTCTCGACCGCCTCGGCCCCGGTGTTCATCATCAGGACCCGCTCGTACCCGAGCAACCCGGCGAGCTTCCGGCAGAACGGCCCGAATCGGTCGTTCCGGAACGCGCGCGAGGTGAGCGCCAGCCGCGAGGCCTGCTCCCGCAACGCCTCCACGATCCGCGGGTGGCCGTGCCCCTGGTTCACCGCGGAGTACGCGGCGAGGAAGTCCATGTACTTCCTCCCCTCGACGTCCCGGACCCAGACCCCCTCGCCGCTCTCGAGCACGACGTCCAGGGGGTGGTAGTTGTGCGCCGCGAAGCGCTCCTCGAGCGCGATCGACTCGTCGGCTCGTGCCTCGACCATGGTCGGTTCGTCCTCTCGTGATCTCTCTTGTGGTTCGGCGGGTGGTTCGGCGGATGGACCGGCGGGTCGTCCGGGCTCGGACCGGTCGAGTCTATCAGACCGTTCTTTGCCGGCCCTAAGGAGACGCAAGCCAATGCCAACAAGTCGTTTGTGACATCGGTGCGGCCGTCCGGCGAGAAAAAGGGGCGCGCGGTGGCGGACCGGCCCGCGCGGTTCCGTCGGGACGGGCATGCCGGGAACGACCCCGGCGCGAAACCGAGACCCTCCGACCGAAAGGCCCGACCGATGACCCGCTCGAACGCCCTCCTCGCCCTCTCGACCGCCGCCCTCCTGACCTCCTCCGCCGCCGCCGCCGATCGCCTCGTCCCGAGCCAGTATCCGACGATTCAATCTGCCGTCGACGCGGCCCTGCCCGGAGACAAGGTGAGGATCGCGGACGGGGTGTACGACGAGGGGGTGATGGTCGTCGGAAAGCACGACC
>JAUIEL010000580.1 GCA_030428825.1 bacterium | reverse complement strand
GTCCGGTCCGATGCTCGCGGTCCCCGGAGACCCGTGGTAGACGAACACCCTCCCCTCGTTGAAGTGACCGAAGAAGAACCTCGGCGCCCCGACGATCACGTCGGAGAAGCCGTCCCCGTTCACGTCGCCGGCGGTGCCGACGGCGATGCCGAACAGCGCGTTCGTGAAGTTCGACTCCTTCGTCCACTCGGCGGTGGTCGAGACGCCGCCGGACGATCCGTGGTGGATCGCCGCGAAACCCTCGTCGACCTGGCCGGCGTTGAAGTTCGGCGCGCCGACGATCACGTCGGAGAAGCCGTCGCCGTCGACGTCCCCGGCCGTCGAGACGGAGGCTCCGAAGTTCGCGAAGTCGTCCGTCGACTCCAGCGTCGCGGACGGAGTCGGCGACATCGACGCGCCGCCGTGGAAGACGTACGCCAGGCCCTCTCGCGTCTGGTTCAGCTCGGCCCGCGGCGCGCCGACGATCACGTCGGAGAAGCCGTCGCCGTTCACGTCGCCCGCCGTGGAGACCGACGCCCCGAAGAACGCGTTCGTCTGCGCGACGGTGAGCTGGGCGTACGGCGAGAAGGCGAGCACCGACCCGCTCGAGGAGCCGCGGTAGATCTCGGCGCGCCCCTGCCCGGAGTTCGTGCCGGTGTACGCCCGGATGCCGATGACGACGTCGGAGCGGCCGTCGCCGTCGACGTCCCCCGCCGTCGCCACCGCGTAGCCGAACTCCCCGCCCGCGGCGCTCCCGTTCAGCGTCAGATCCGCCACCGTCGGGAGGCCGCTCGCGTCGCCGAGGAAGATGCGGACCTGGCCGACGTTGTTGAAGAACGGCGCCCCGACGATCACGTCGGAGAACCCGTCCGCGTCGAGGTCCCCGGCCGTCGCGACCGAGAAGCCGAACTGTCCGTTCGCCGTCCCCCCCCTCGACCTCCCACGCGGGGTTGTCGACGAGCGGGTCGATCACGATCGGGTAGCGCGCGTCGCGGTCGTCGACCTCGAGGCGGATGGCGCCGGGGGCGGACGTCATCGCGGACGGCAGCTCGCGGCCGTTCGCGTCGACGACGTGCAGCTTGGCGTACCGCACGACCGCCGCGCCGTCGGCGTCGCGATACTCGATCCCGCCGGGGTACGACCGCGCGGCGAGCGGACCGGAGACCGCGAGGTCGACGACGACGCGCGCGTCGGCGGCGCCGGCCGGGCGCTTCGAGAGCGTGAACCCCTGCTCCACGCCGCGGGCGTCGTTGACGTACCACTCGACGACGTCGCCCCGTCGGAACTCGACGCGGTTCCGCTCGACCGCGAGGTCGGGGGAGGAGACCGGCACGAGCGCGTCCCCGCGTCCGACGCCGCGCAGCGAGAGCCGCCACTCGAAGTCGCGATCCGAGCCAGGCCCGGCCGTGATCCGGAGCCCCTCGGCCGAGAAGCGGACGTCGAAGCGCTGCGCCCGGTTCGTCGCCCGGTGCGCCGCCGCCCCGGCCGAGGTGACGTCGTACTCCTCGCGGCGGATCTCCTCCTGGACTGCGTCGAGCCACTCCGAGGGCGGATCCGCGGACGTCGTCGGCGGCCCGGCCTCGGCGGGGAGGGAGCTCAGGCCGACGACGAGCAGGATCGGAAACGGACGACGCATGGGACTCCTCCGGTCGGCGGGGCGGTCGCGCGCGAACGCGCGCGCTCCTGGGTGTGAGGGAAAGGCGACTCGGCGGCGCTTCGGTCCCCGGCCTCGTGCGGTCGGGAGAGCGAATCACGCCGACGAAGCGATCCGGGGGTGCATCGGGTTCCAGGGCCGTGACCGAACCGGGGCTCGCGTCTCGAGTGCGTCAGCGATCAGCGTCCCCGTTCCGGCAAAGGGGACGCGGCGTGCCGACGGAACGAGCAGAGCATACCACGGCGCGCGTGATCGGCAGGCGGAGGTCGCCATGGGGTCTTCGACCCGTTTCGTCCCGGCGGGCGGAGCGGGCCTCGCTCCGGCGTCGCGGGCGGGACCGGGCCGCGTCCCAGCGCCGGCCTCCGGATCACGGCCCGACGCGGAGCGTCGCCGTCATCGGGAGGTGGTCCCCGCCGAGGTCCGGGCCGACCGCGGCCGCGACCGGGCGCGCCCCGGCCCCGACCAGGACGTAGTCGATCCGGACCGACGGCGGGATCGGCAGGCGGTGGTAGCGGCCGAGGACCGGGAACGTGTGGCCCGGGCCGCGGCCGGCGATCGAGTACGAACTCCGCAGGCCGAGCGCCTCGAGGCGCCGCACGACCGCGCCCCAGGGGGAGGTGTTCAGGTCGCCCGCGACGACGCGGACCTCGCCCTCGGCGGCGTCGACCGCGAACTCCTCGAGCGCGTCGAATCCGGCCGAGCCGAGCCCGGTCCACGCGGCCATCGCGGAGAGTTTGACGTTCACGATCCGCAGCGGGACGGCGCCCGGCGTTTCGGGGAGGACGCGGACCTCCTGGATCGTGACGCGGGCCGGGAACTCGGACCACCGCTCCTGGTCGATCGGATGACGCGAGAGGACCGCCTTCCCCGACAGGCCGAGCGGGCGCCACGCCTGGTGCGGGAACGCGTCGCGGAGGGGCGCCTCCATCGCCGCGCGGTGGTGCGCGCCGACCTCCTGCATGACCACGACGTCGGCGTCGAGGCCGAGGAGCTCGCGCGCGGCGAGCGTCCCGTCCGCCACGCGGTCGCCGAGGTTGATCGTGACGATCCTCAGGTCGACCCCCGACGCGGCCGCGGCGGGCGGCGCGGGCGGGGATCGGAACCACGGGGCGGCCGTCACCGCGCCGAGCAGGACGCCCGCGGCGGCGGCGACCGCGCGTCGCGGCCGACGACGGACGGCGGCGTCGATCGCGAGCGCCGCGAAGAGCGGGACGAGGAGGTGGCGCACGTTCGAGAGGAGCGTCGCCGGCCAGAGGCGGCCCGGCCAGGCGAGATCGACGGCGAGGAGGGCCAACGTCCCCCAGGTGACGGCCGCGGTCGCGCGGTCGGTCCGTCCGCCGCTCGCGCGCTCAGTCGTCGCCGAGATACCCGATCTCCTCGAGCGAGCGGCGCTCGTGCTCGGTCAGGGTCACGCCGCGCGTCGCCGGTCCCAGCCGCTCCCGGAGCGCCGCGCCGGACTCGCCCGCCGCGCGGGAGAGTCGGGAGAGCCGCGCGAAGACGGCCTCGATCGCCTCGCTCCGCTCGCCCGCGAGGAGGTTCGTCGTCTCGCCGGGGTCGCGTCGGAGGTCGAACAGCTGCGGGTTCCGCCCGGTCAGGAGGAGCTTCCAGTCGGCCGTCGCCACGAAGTAGTGGTCCCGCTTCGCGTCGAGCAGCGCGACGCCGTCCCCTTCGAACCCCGGCTCGAAGAGCGCCGGCGCGAACGAACCGCCCTGGAAGTCCGCGGCGTCGAGCCCGCAGAGCTCGGCGAACGTCGGCGCGAAGTCGACGTGACCGACCGCCGGTTCGACGCTCGCGCCGGTCCGCACCCCCGGCCCGCGGACGAGCAGCGGCACCCGCATCACCTCGTCGTGGAACGCGCCGTGCAGGCAGCTCCCGTGTTCGAACAGCTCCTCGCCGTGGTCGGAGGTGACGAAGACGAACGTGTCGTCCAGGCGCCCGTCCTCCTCGAGCCGGGCGAGGAACGGCTCGAGCCGCCGGTCGAGGGAGCGGAGCCCGGCGTCGTAGAGCGACGAGACGTAGCGCGCCTCCTCCTCGGGGAGCGCCCGTCCCTCGGCGACGAGTTTCTGGAGGAGCTTCGAGGCGCAGACCTCCCCCTCGCACCCGTCGAACGGTCCGTCGTACCACCCCGCGAACCGCTCGACGTCCTCCGGGTCGGCGTCGTACGGCAGCTTCCCCCAGTCCGAGTGGACGTCGAACACGTGCAGGAACAGGAAGAACGGCCGGTCCGCGAGGTCGTCCAGCAGCGCCTCGGCGGACGCGGTCTTCCGCGTCGCCTGACCGCCGAGCCGTCGGTAGAGGTGGAAGCCGCGCGCGAAGCCGTACTTCGGGTCGAGCCACGCCACCTTGTCGACGACGGCGGCGGTGGCGTACCCGGCGCGCTGGAAGCGGAGCGCCAGCGGCGTCACGCCGTGCGAGAGCCGCGTGTCCCGGTCGAGACCGTGCACCGACGGCGAGAGCCCGGTCAGCATCGTCATGTGCGACGTCAGCGTCCACGGCTGCGGCGAGTAGGCGCGGTCGAACCGGACGCCGCCGGCCGCGAACGCGTCGAGGGCGGGGGTCGTCCCGCCGTCGTGGCCGTAGCAGCCGAGCCGGTCGGCGCGGAGCGTGTCGATCGACAGGAGGATGACGTTCGGTCGCTCGGAGACCGGCGCCGACCGCTCCCGCGGGGAGAAGCCGACCGCCGCCGCGCCCGCGGCCGCGAGGAGGGCCGCCGCCGGGAGGAGCCGCGCCAGCGCCCGCGGCCGGATCCGCACGACGAAGCCGACCGCGACCGCGATCGCCGTCGCCGCCGCGCCGGCGTGGGCGAGCCGTGCCCGCGCCGAGTCGAACCCGGGCGCGTGGACCGGGAGCG
>JAUIEL010000579.1 GCA_030428825.1 bacterium | reverse complement strand
CCAGCACGTCGAACCGCCCCTCCTCCCGCTCGAACGTCTCGAGCGCCGGCCGCGGACCGGTCGCGGTGACGACCTCGTATCCCGCCTCGCCGAGCGCCAGCTCGACCAACGAGAGGACCGCCCGCTCGTCCTCGACCACCAGCACCCTCCCCGGGGCCCCGTCGGACGCGGTCGTGATCGCCGGCGGCGGGTCCTCTCTCCGCTCTCCCTCGGCGACGCGGGGGAGGTAGACGCGGAACTCCGTCCCCTTCCCCGGTTCGCTGTCGACGTCGATCGCGCCTCCGCACTGCTTCACGACGCCGCGGACCGTCGCCAGCCCGAGGCCGGACGCGCCGTCCGCGGCGTGGGTGGTGAACGAAGGCTCGAAGATCCGCTCGCCGACGGCGCGGTCGAACCCGTGGCCGGTGTCCGTGACCGAGAGGCACGCGTAGCGGCCGGGGGCGAGCCCGGAGACCGGGTCGTCGGCGTCGGCCTTCTCGCGGTGGTCGCGGGTCGAGATCGTCAGCAGCCCGCCGTCCGGCATCGCCTCGCGCGCGTTCGAGGCGAGCTGGAGGAGGAGCTGCTCGAGCTGGCCCGGGTCGGCCCGCACGAGGAGCCGGTCGTCGCGCGCCTCGATCCGAAGCGTGACGTCGTCGCCGAGCAGCCTCCGGACGATCCGTTCGAAGCTGCGGAGATGCACGTTCAGGTCGAGGACCGTCGGGCGGAACCGGTGGCGCCGGGAGAACGCCTGCAGGTGGGTGGTCAGCTCGACCGCGCGCTCGGACGCGTCGCGGATCTCGGTCGCGAACTCGCGCTCGCGGCTCCCCTCCGGCAGTCGGCGCACCAGCAGCCGGGAGTAGCCGGTGAGCGCGGTGAGGAGGTTGTTGAAGTCGTGGGCGACGCTCCCGACGAGGCGCCCGATCGCCTCGAGGTGCTGGGCGTCCCGGGTCTTCGAGGCGTGCCGCTGCGCCTCGTCGCGCGACTCTCGGACGGCGAGGCGCAGCCGCCCGACCTCCTCCAGGCCGATCCCCGTGGCCCAAGCCATCAGCAGGACGAGGTCGACGAACGGGAGGATCGACAGGACGAGCGTGTCGACGGACGTGGCGTCCCCGCCGCCGGCGGCGTGCAGCGCGAGAGCGAGGAGGCGCGACACCCCGAGCGCTCCGATCGAGAGCGCGGCGAGGGCGCGGGGGTTCGGGGCGGGGCTCGAGGCGCGGAAGTGCGCCGTCGCCGCGGCGAGGAACGCGCCGGCCTGGACGAGGGCGAGCAGCCCGAGGCGCACCACGCGCCGCGACTCGGGGGAGGAGTCGATCGTCGAGAACGTGGTGGCGGCGCCGAGGAGGAGGAGGACGAGCGGCAGCCCGGCCGCGAATCCGGGTCCGACCGCGGGGCGTCCGCGCGCGAGCTCGAACGCTCCGATGGCGACGCACGCCGCCGCGCAGTAGCCGGCCGTCTGCACCAGGAGGGACGCGAAGAGGGGGAACCCCGCGGCGTCCCCGACGTCCCGCTCGGCGCAGACCGTCAGCGCGAGGGAGACCCCGAACAGCGCGAGGGCGAGGAGGCCGGCCGCCCACCAGCCGAGGTGTCCTCCGGCCTCGCGACGGTGGAAGTGGCCGAGGAGCGCGGCGAGAAGGAGCGCCGCCACGGCCTGGACCGACACGCCGGCGCAGAAGAGTAGGTCCAACGAATCCACGGTCGCTCCTCGGACGAGGATATCAGTCCGTCGAGGAAGTGACTGCGAGGAGAGTTCCTCGCGGCCGAGATCGAGGCGCGTCGCCGCGGGCCCGCGCGACGTCCTCGGCCGGCCGGTCGAGCCTCGCGAGCCGTCCGGTTGCCGGCGCCGAGGATCGTTCTACAGTTGGAGCCCGGAACTCCCGAGGGACGATCCATGGAGCCTCGCTCGGTGCCGATCCTCCTCCCCCTCCTGCTCGGGGCGGCGGGAGAAGACGGCGCTCCCCCCGCGGGCGCGCCGGGGGGGACGGTGACGACGCGGTCGGTGACGCAGCCGTTCGTCGGGCTGGTCGCCGCCCTCCCGTTCGTCGCGGAAGGGGAGCGGTACGAGGTCCGGACCGACCTCTCGCCCGAGGTCGCCTCCGAGACGCTCGCGGTCCTCGAGGCGGCGTGGCCGGCGTTCGTCGACCGGTTCGGTCGCGAGGCGGTGCCGCGCTCCGGGCGTCGGCTGCCGATCCACGTCTACCGCTCGCGCGACCTCTACCGCGCGCACCAGTCGTCGGGCATGGAGCCGTGGTCCGTCAGCGCGGCCGGGTTCTACGACCGGGTCCACGGCGTGGGGCACCTCGAGTGGTCGCCGCTCCCGTACTCGCAGCGGCGGCTCCTCCTGCACGAGGCGGCGCACCAGTTCCACTACCTGAGCCTCGGACGGGGACGCCGCGACATCTTCCCGCGCTGGTACGTCGAGGGGGTCGCCAACGACCTCGACCGCCACCGCTTCGCCGGCGGCGCGGTCGCGCTGGGGGTGGAGGAGGTCCCGTTCACCCTCGGGCACGAGGACCTGGCCCACGCGAACGTCGTCGGGCGAGCGTTCGATCTCGCCCGGCTCCTCGACGGCGGCGCGATGTCGTGGGTCGAGACCGACCGCGAGCGGAAGGCGGTCGGCCACGTGTTGGTGCGGTTCCTCCGGTCGCACGAGGACGTCCGGGTGCGGCGGTGGTTCGCGCGGTTCGAGGCGGCGGTCTCCCGCGGCTACCCGCCGCCGCGCTGGCCCGAGCACCTCCCGTCCGTGACGCGGACCGCCGAGGAGTTCGAGCGGTTCGTGACGCGGCTCCGGCCGGCGCGGACCACGCCCCAGTGCGAGTGGCAGCGGCGGGGGACCGAGGTCCGCGCGTGCGTGCTGACCGGCGGCTCGAGCAGCTGGCCGTGCGTCGCGGCGCCGGGCCCCGGCGAGGCGACGTCGCTCCGGTTCGAGGTCGGCCACGCCCTCCACCCGAGCGACGGGATCGGCTTCGTCGTCGGCTTCGTCGACGCGGCGAACTTCTCGGTCGTCGTCTTCAAGGACCGCCTGCGGCGTCTGCTGGTCACGACCCGGCGAGACGGCCGCTGGATCGAGGAGCGGACGGTCGAGGTGGAGGCGCCGGAGCGGACCCGCGGCGCCATCCTCGAGCTCGACCGCGGGTCGGACGGTCGGTTCCGGGTCGGGCTGGACGGCCGGGCCCGGTTCGAGGGAGACCTCCCCGCCGACCTCCGGGCCGGCGGCTCCGGCTTCTGGGGCGAGGCGGCCGACGCGCCGGGGCGGAACCCGGGGAGCCGCCTGTTCCGGTTCTCCGACGTCCGCTGCGTCGAGGAGATCCGCGCCCGCTGAGCTCCGGCGCGGAGTCGGATCCGCGAACCGGCTTCGGACGTCGGGAACCCGCGGCCGCCGACGCGGTCCGGTCCGAACGTCGCTCGTCGCCGGAGACCTCCCGATGATCCCGCTCCCGATCCCGCTGGCCCTCGTCTCGACCCTCGCCCCGTCCGGGCCCGCGGACGGCGCCGTCACCGCGGCGGATCTCGCCGCGCTCGAGCGGGTCGAGGCGGACGCCGTCGGGTACGCGGGAGAGGAGGGAGCCTTCTTCGCGCTCTCACGCCGTCTCCTCGCCGAGGGGGACCGCGATTGCTGGGAGCGGCTCGCGGGCGACGAACGACCGGTGGTCCGCGCCCTCGGGCTCCACGTGCTGGCGCGAGGGCTCGGCCCGGCGGCGCTCCCGCGGCTCGACGCCGCCCTCGCCGACGACGCCGCGATCACGATCTTCCCGGGCGGCTGCGTCGGCTGGACCGCGACGGTCTCCGCCTTCGCCCGCTCGCTCGTCCGGGACGCGCACCACCTGGAGATGGGGGCCGAGCCGCGGCCGCTCGTCCCGGAGTCGGACCTCCAGGCGCTCGACCTCGCCCTCCTCGCTCGAAACGAGTGCGCCGCGCTCCACGACGAGGCCGCCCGGTCGCTCCGGACGGCGCTCGCGCGCGGCGAGCCGGCGCTCGACGAAGCGGCGTGGGCGCGCGTCGCGCCCGCGCTCGGTCGCGTCGACTTCGTCCGCGGGGTGGGACGGATCGCGCCGTGCGCGGCGAGGTCCGCGTTCCTCGCCCGCTGCCTCGACGACCCGGGCGCGGAGCCGTCGGTCCGTCGGGCGGCCGCGTCGGCCCTCGCGCGCGATCCGACCGACGAGGCGGCGACGCTCCTGGCGGCGGCCGGACCTCGGTTGCGGGCGGAGGGAGGGGAAGGAGCGGCCGCGCGGATCGAGGCCGACTTCGCGGCGGCGCGGGCGCACGCGTCGAGGGCGGCGCCGCTCCGGCGGATCCGGACCGCGGCCGAGCTGGAGGAGCGTCGCGCCGAGGTCCGGCGGATGTGGGCGGAGCCGCACCCGTGCGCGCGGGACGACCTCGAGGGCGGGCTGTCGAAGACGCTCTTCCGCGCGGACGACGTCGCGCGGCGGACGCTGCTCGAGTCGCTGGAGCGGATGGCCGCCCACGCCGGCGAGCGCGGAGTGGCGTGGGACACGTGGTCCGACCTCCCC
>JAUIEL010000578.1 GCA_030428825.1 bacterium | reverse complement strand
CGGGTCGGCGGCGATGCCAGCCGCCAGCCCCCGCGCCGCGCCGCGCGCCCCCGGGCCGCCGTGGAGCACGACGACCGCGCGCGCGCCGCCGCCGTGCTCGCGCGCGTGGAGGAGGTCGCTCAGCGGTCGAGGCCGGCGAGCAGCCGCTCGGCGATCGCCGCCCCGAAGAGGTCGTGTCCGATCCCTCCGAAGTGACAGGAGTCGAAGTAGATCGTCTCGTCGACGTCCGCGAAGAGCCGGCTGAGGTCGGCCACGTCGACGCCGTCCGCCGCGAGCCGCTCCGCCTCCTCGCGCAGCCGCGGATAGCCGAGCTCGACGCCGCGCCGCCACGCGTCCGACGCGGCGCCGGTCCGGCGCTCCTCGTCGGTGACGATCTTCGCGCCCGCGTCGTGCAGCGTCGGCTGCAGCACGTGCAGATATCGGATCCCCCGCGTCCGGCACATCGCGTCGATCGAGCGGGACCCCTCCGACCAGGCCCGGACGATCGACTCGATCACCGCCGGCTCGGCGCGGTCGAACTCCGGCCCCTGGACGCCCTCCTTCCGGAGCCAGCCCCCCGCGATGATCCGGTCGTACTTCTCCGCCTTCCACGCGAACCCGTTGCACGTCCGCTCCATCGCCGTCCGGAGCAGCGTGCCGGCGATCGCGCTCCACGCCACCTTCGTCTCCCCCCACTCGCGCAGCTCGAGCGCGAGGAGCTGGTGCATCCGCATGCCGACGGTCAGGTCGAGCATGTCCGGACCGAGCGCGGTGCTGCTCGCCATCCGGGCCCAGGGGCCGACGTCGGGGTACATCGGGTTCACGAGTCGGACCGCGTTCGACATGCCGATGGCGACCTCGTTGAAGCCGTCGACGTTGATCACCGCGTCCGGCCGGTACCCCATCGAGAGGAGGTACGCCAACGTCGCCACCTGCTGGGGCTGCTTGTAGGCGCCGCGCGCGTGCGAGTGGACGCGGAGTTCGGCGGTGCGCGAGTCGGCGCGGAGCACCGCCTCGAACGCCTCGCGATGGTCGGCGAACCGGCCGGCCACGGAGCCGCCGAGGACGAGGACGTCGTACGTCTCCTCCGCGCGCGGCGACCGGAAGTGCCGGACCAGACGCGTCACCATCCGGAGGCCCTGGTGCTTCTCGAACCCCGCGTACGGATGGAGGAAGTCGGACGTCGGCTCGCGGTCCGACGCCCGCTCCTCGGGGGGCGACTCGTCCGCCAGCGTCGGGATCCGGTCGGTGATCCTCGAGGCCGCCCGGTGGAGGTCGGCGCGGATCGCCGTCGGGGCGATCGGCTCGCCGCGAATCCAGAGCCAGATCCGGAACGCGCCCTCCAACCCGAGGAGCGTCGCCAGGGAGACCGCCGCGAGCGCGAGGATCCGGGTCTTCGTGGTCATGGAGGGCGGCGTTCGGGGCGCGGTTCCGAGGCGGCGGTTCGAGGGGCCACCCTACACGACCTCCGGTTCATCGCGCGGCCTGACCTCGCGGCGAGGGGTTCCTATGATCGCCCGCGCGCCCGTCGACGCGGCTCCCTCCCCGACGCGACGCCCTCGGGCGCACGGACACCATCCTCACCCCGTCCCTCGAGCCTTCGCCGGATCGGAGATCGCCCGCATGCGTCCACTCCTCGCCCTCCTCCTCGCGGCCGGACTCGCCCACGCCGCCGACCCGCCGCACGGTTGGTCCGTCCGTTACGAGGGAACCCTCGGCCGGGTCGAGACGCGCGTGCCGTCCGCCGCGTTCCGCCTCGCCGCCGGAGAGGCGCCCCACCCGGAGGTGCGCGCGCGGGGATGGGAGGCGAGCTACCGGGGGACGGTGTCGATCGCGGACGCCGGAACCTATCGCTTCGGCGTCGAGGCGGAGGGGGGAGAGGCGACGCTCGTGGCGCGCGACGCGTCGGGGCGCGAGGTCGGACGGGCGCTCTCGGCGGGAGGCCGCGGCGCGACGACGGCGTGGGTCCCCCTCGACATGGGCGCCGTCGACGTCTCGGTCGAGTACCGGCGCGCCGCGCGCGGGGACGGTCGACTCCGGACGACGTGGGAGCAGCAGCCCGGAGAAGGTGGAGGGTTCCGGTCCGAGCCGATCCCGTCCTCGGCGGTCCGCGTGCCGGCGGATCGCGCCGCGGCCGCGGCGGAGGGGGTCCTCGCCCGCGACGGGCGGGCCTGGCTCGAGCGGAAGGGGTGCACCAACTGCCACGCCCCCGACGCGGTGACCGGGGAGGCGGTCGGGACGCGCGAGGCGCCGGTGCTCGACGCGCTCGCGGGACGTATCCGCCCCGACTGGGTCCGGCGGTGGCTCGCGGACCCGGCCTCGACCCGACGCGGATCGGACATGCCGCACCTCCTCGGGGACGCCCCCGCCGATACCGTCGAGGACCTCGTGCAGTACCTCTTCCGCGCCGACGCCGCGCCGCCGCCGGCGCCGGCGACCCACCCCGGCACGATCCGGCAGGGACGACGGCTCTTCCACACGCTCGGCTGCGTCGCGTGCCACGGCCCGTTCGAGTCGGCGGCGACCGTGTTCGGCGACCCGATGCTGCCGCGAGAGGTGCCGACGGACGACGTCCCGGTCCCGTACGGCGACCTCCGCGGGAAGTGGCACCCGGGGGCTCTGGCGCGCTTCCTCCTCGAGCCGCACGTGGTCCGGCCGGACGGTTCGATGCCGTCGTTCGGCCTCACGTCGGACGAGGCGGACGCGCTCGCCGGCTACCTCACGACGCGGTTCGACGCGGACGGCGAGGGAGCGGCGACGGCGTCGCTGGTGCGCGACCCGGCCGCGGCGACGCGGGGGCGCGAGGCGTTCGGCGCGTTCGGTTGCGTCGCCTGCCACCGCGTCGACGACGCGACGGCGCCGCCGGCGCGGACCGCGCTCTTCGACCTCGACCCGACCCGCGGCTGCCTCGACCCCGACGACCGGGCGACGCCGCGCTACGACCTGACGGACGCCGAGCGGACGACGCTGCGGCGCGGGATCGAGTCGGCGCGACGCGCGCAGGGAGTCCCCGCGCCGACCGACGCGGCGCTGCGCGAGTTCACCTCCCTCTCATGCACGCACTGCCACCGCCTCGACGGCGACCACGGCGTCCGGCGGTCCGTCGACCCGTACTTCGTGACGCTCGACGACCGGGTCGACCTCGGGGACGAGGGGCGCCTGCCGCCCGACCTCTCCGGCGTCGGCTTCAAGCTCCGGACCGGCTGGCTCCGCCGCGTCGTCGAGGAGGGGGCCCGCGCGCGTCCGTACATGGGCGCCCGCATGCCGGCGTTCGGGGCCGCGGCGAGCGCGCTCCCCGAGACGTTCGCCGCGCTCGACGGCGTGGCCCCGGGCGTCGACGTCGAACCGCCGGCGGCCACGGACGCGCTCCGGCGCGACGGGCTCCACCTGCTCGGCCGCGACGGCATGTCGTGCATCACCTGCCACTCGTACCGCGACTGGCCGCCCGCCGGATCGCCCGGACCGTCCCTGACGGCGTTCGCCGAGCGTCTCCGGTACGCGTGGTGGCGCGCGTACGTCCAGGCGCCGGCGCGGTACAAGCCGGGGACGCGGATGCCGTCGTTCGCGATCGGACGTCGGAGCACGGTCGGGAACGTGCTCGACGGCGACATCTACCGCCAGGGGGACGCGATGTGGAGCGCGTTCACGCTCGGAGAGGAGATGCCGCCGCCGGAGGGGATCCGACCCGCGTCGAGCCTGAAGATCACGGTGCGCGACCGGACCGTCGTCCTCCGGACGTTCCTCGAGCACGCCGGCTCGCGCGGCATCGCCGTCGGCTTCCCGGCCGGCATCCACGTCGGGTTCGACGCCGAGGCGTGCCGGCTCGCCGACGCGTGGCGCGGCGACTTCCTCGACGCGTCGGGCGCCTGGGCCGGACGCGGCGGACAGGTCGCGGGCGGGCGCGGCCCGGACGTCTGGATCGGGCCGCAAGGACCGCCGATCGTCTTCGGCGCCCGCCCGGAGCGGTGGCCGCGCGCGATCGGACGGGAGGCGGGGTACCGGTTCCGCGGCTACCTCCTCGACGAGGCGGGGACCCCGACGTTCCGGTACGAGGTCGACGGAGTCGAGGTCCGCGAACGGATCGAACCGCGGCGCGCCCCGCGCGACCGGCTGCTCCGGACGTTCGACCTGGGGGGCGCCGCCGGGCGGACGGCGTGGCTGAACGCCGGCCCGGGCGAGCTCCGGGTCGCGTCGGCCGAGGCGGCGACCGTCACCGCTCACCCGCGGGAGGACGGCGTGACGTGGGTCGAGGTCGTGATCGAGGACGGCGCGTCGCGCGCGCGCTTCACCGTGGAGGTCGGACTGTGAGCGCTCCCCATCTCCTCCTCTCGCTCGCCCTCCTCGCGGCGCCCGGACCGGCCGACGACCCGGTGGTGATCGGCGGCCGGCCTTACGAGAAGCTCGAGACCCGCGAGGCGACCCTCCAGCGGATGCTCGACCTGCTGACCCCGGAGAAGGGGCGCTGGGGGACGTGGCACCGACTCTCGCCGTTCCCGTACGCCGGCCACGGCCTCGGCG
>JAUIEL010000577.1 GCA_030428825.1 bacterium | reverse complement strand
GCCTCGTCGAGGCGCTCGACCCCGATCGGCTGGCCGCGCTCGCCGCCCTCGACCCGGCGTCCCTCCCCGCGGTCGAGGGGACCCCGCGCCTCGGCGCCTGCGTCGGCCGCGTCCCCGACTTCCACTGCATCGGGCTCAACTACAAGGACCACGCCGCCGAGTCGGGGATGGCGCTCCCGAGCGAGCCGGTCGTCTTCTCGAAGGCGACCTCCGCCGTGACCGGCCCGCACGACGACCTCGTCCTGCCGCGCGGCGCGACGAAGGTCGACTGGGAGGCCGAGCTCGGCGTGGTGATCGGCCGGAGCGCGTACGGCGTCGCCGAGGCGGACGCCCTCTCGCACGTCGCCGGCTACTGCGTCGTGAACGACCTCTCCGAGCGGGTCTTCCAGCTCGAGGGGACCGGCCAGTGGGTGAAGGGGAAGAGCTGCCCCGGCTTCGGCCCGATCGGCCCGTGGCTCGTCACGAAGGACGAGGTGCCGGACCCCCAGGCGCTCGGCCTCTGGCTCGAGGTCGACGGCGAGCGGGTCCAGGACTCGCGGACCGCGCAGATGGAGTTCGGGGTCGCGACCCTCGTGTCGTACCTCAGCCGCTTCCTCCGCCTCGAGCCGGGGACGGTCGTCTCGACCGGCACCCCGCCCGGCGTCGGGCTCGGCTTCGACCCGCCCCGCTACCTCCGCGTCGGCCAGACGATGCGGCTCGGCGTCGACGGGCTCGGCGAACAGCGCCAGACGCTCGTCGCGGGCTGAGCCGGGTCCGCCGCTCGGGACGTGAATCCGCGTCCCGTTCCGATTCTCCGGGTCCGCCGACCTCCCGGATCTCGCTTCCCTCTCCGAGCGCCCTTCCCGAGAACCGATGGGCGCCGGGAGACGAAGATGTTCCACGACCCCCGTGACTTCGAGTTCACGGCGAGGTTGGAGGCCGCGTGGTCGGAGATCCGCGCCGAGCTCGACGCGCTCGAGGGAGACGACTTCTTCGACTGGTACGAGCCGGAGGCGCACGCCGGCGCCTGGCGGATCTGCGGCCTCCACGTCGTCGACCACCCGGAGAGCCACCGGCTCGACCCGGACGTCGTCCGCCGCTGCCCGAGATCGGCGGCCCTGGCGCGGTCGGTCCCCGGCGTGAACTTCGCCGCCTTCTCCCTGCTCGGGCCGCGCGCGGTGATCCACCCCCACCGGGACGTCGGGCTCCGGGCGCTCCGGTGCCACCTCCCCGTGAAGGTCCCGAACGACGACTGCGTCTTCCAGGTCGGCGAGGAGCGCCGCCGGTGGCGCGAGGGGACGTGCCTGGTGTTCGACGGATCGACCACGCACGCCGCCTGGAACCACTCCGACGAGCACCGCGTCGTGATGGTCGTCGAGTTCGTCCCCGACCCGTGGCCTCGGTGAACGCCGTGCGCGGCCTCGAGATCGGGCCGTGGCGCCCGGGCGACGAGGAGTCGATCTGCCGGCTGTTCCGCCGGACGTTCGGCCGCGAGAAGAGCCTCGCCGAGTGGCGGTGGGAGTTCCTCGGCCAGGAGATCGAGCCGCACGTCATGGTCGCCCGCGACGACGACGGCGAGGTCGTCGCCCACTTCGGCGGGATCCCCCACCGGGCGCGCGTCGCCGGCCGCGCGGCGATGTTCACCGTCGCCGTCGACAGCATGGTCGCCCCGGAGCACCGCGCGGGGCTGAAGCGTCGCGGCCTGTTCGCCGCGGTGGTCGGCCGCTGGGTCGAGCGGTTCTGCGAGCGCGGTCCGGTCGAGATCGGCTACGGCCTGGCGAACCGCGAGGCGCTCCGGATCGGCGGCCGCCTGCTCGGCTACACCCCGCTGGAGGTGTCGGTGCTGCTGGCGCGGCGGCTCGACCCTCGATCGGAAGAGACCGCGCCAGGCGAGGTCGAGGGCGGCGACGCCCCCGCGGCCGACCACGACGACCTGTGGGAGCGGTGCGCCGGCCGGCTCGACGTCACCGCGTGTCGGGACGCGCGCTTCATGGACTGGCGCTACCGCGACGTCCCCGGCGGCGGCTACTCGTTCCTCGCCGTGCGGCGGCGCGGGCGCCTGACGGTCTCCGCGGTGTTCAAGGAGCGCTACGTCGTCTCCGACTCGGCGACGCTCGTCGACGTCCTCTGGGACGGGGACGACCCGAGCGACCTCGCGGCCTGCGTGCGGGCCGCCGAACGCCGCGCCCGGGCGGCGGGGCACGCCCACCTCGCCGTCCTCCTCCCGAACCGGTCGCGCGAGGCGGCCGAGCTCCACGCCCTCGGCTACCGGCGCGCGGAGACGGGGCTGACCCTCGTCGGCCGGTCGTTCCGCGCGGGCCTCGACCTCGCGTCGATCACGCCGCGGTTCTTCTTCACCTGCGGCGACTTCGACCTGGTCTGAGCCCTACTGCACCTCGACCTCGAACCCGCTCGAGTTCGAGAACCCGAGCGGGCCGAGCGGATCGACGACGAACGCCTGCATCGTGAACGACAGCCCCGCGGCGCTCGCCGGGAGGACGCCGGGGAGGGTCACCTGCCCGTTCCCCGGTCCGGCGCCGCCGAGCGGGAGGACGATCGACACCGGGAAGAGCGGCGCGACGTTCAGGGTGCAGCCGAGCCCCATCGGCAGGGCCGCCTGGTTCAGGCCGAAGAAGAGGTGGCACGCGGCGCCGCCGAGCCCGTCCTCGACGGTGACCGCGATCTGCGTCCCCGCCGCCGGCAGGTACGGGGCGACCTCGAGCTCCGGGACGAACCCCCCGCTCCCCGCGCAGCCGGCGCCGTACTTCCCGGCGTTCGGAACGAACGAGAGCCCCTCGAGCTGCAGCCCGCCGGTCGTCGTCCCCACGAGCGTCGGGGACGCGTCGACCGCCGACACCGTGTAGAGCTTCATGTCGCTCCCCGTCTGCCAGTCGACGGTGAAGAGGCGTCCGTCGCCGGGGTGCGCGGTCAGCCCGAGCGGGCAGACGAGCCCCGTCACGCCGACCGGGGTCGGCAACGCCGTGACCGGATCGATGCGGTAGAGGCGGTTGTCGTGGCAGTGGATGCCGAAGAGCGTCGCCCCGTCGGCGCTCCACGACAGGCCGGCCATCCCCTGGAGGACGGCGTTGGCGGTCCCCACCGGCACGGCGGCGCCGGTGCTCGTGTCGATCCGGACGAGGCTGTGCGTCGACGTCTGGACGCCCCACAGGGACCCGTCCAGCGGGCGGATCGCCATCGACTCGATGCTGCTGGTCGCGCCGAACGTCCCGATCGTCTGCACGACCGCTCCGGTGGCCGGATCGAGCCGCTTCAAGAGGTGGGCGTTGTTGTCGGCCACCAGCAGCTCCCCGGCGGCGGTGACGACGAGCGCGTCGGCGACGAACCCGAACGATCCGATCGTGGTGACCGCCCCGCTCGCCGGATCGAGTTCGGCGAGGAACTGCCCTCCGGCGCCGCTGTTGATCGCGTAGAGCGGCGGGTCCTGGGCGACGAGCGGGGCCGCGAGCGCGCACCCGGCCACGAGGGTCGAGACGATCTTCATGGGGGTCCTCCCGAGCGCTCGCGCGCTACTGGACGTCGATTCGGAATCCGTTCGAGTTCGAGAACCCGAGCGGACCGCCCGGATCGACGACGAACGCCTGGAGCGTGAACGTCACGCCGGCCGCGTTCGCCGGGACGACGCCGACGAGCTGGAGCGACCCCTGTCCCGGGCCGGCGCCGCCGAGCGGCAACACCGGAGCGACCGGAAGGAGCGGCGAGACCAGCAGCGAGCAACCGAGCCCCATCGGGATCTCGCCGCTGCCGAGACCGAAGAAGAGGTGGCAGCTCGCGCCGCCGAGCGCGTCCTCGACCGTGACCGCGACCTGCGTCGAGGCGGCCGGCGACTGCGGGACCGCGCGCACGCTCGGGACGAACGCGCCCGTCCCCGGGCAGCCCTCGCCGTACCACCCGACGCGCGGGTCGAACGCGAGCCCCTCCAACTTGTCCGCGCCGGCCGTCGCCCCCACCAGGACCGCGCTGCCGTCGACGGTCGACAGCGTGTTCAGGTTCATCGGACCGTTCCCGAGCCAGTCGACGGCGTAGAGCCGCCCGGTCCGCGGGTCGGTCGAGAGCCCGAGGGGACACGTCAGTCCGGTCGGACCGACGGGCGTCGTCTTGGCGGTCGCCGGGTCGAGGGTGACGAGATCTCCGGTCCAGCAGTCGACCCCGAACAGCGTCGATCCGTCGACGCTCCACGAGAGGCCGGCCACGCCGGTGTACGGGTTGGTCGTCCCGACGACGGTCACCGCGCCGGTGTCCGGGTCGATCCGCACGAGCTGCCGCGAGAACGTCTCGACCCCCCACAGCCCCCCGTCGATCGGATGGCACGCGAGCGCCTCGATCACGTTCGACGCGCCGAGCGACCCGACGGCCTGCAACTCGGAGCCGGTCTGCGGATCGAATTCGCGGAGGACGTGGTTCGTGTTGTCGGGGATCAGGAGCCGCCCGTCGGGCGTGAAGACGAGCGCGTCCGCGCCGAAGGGGAGTCCCGAGACCACGGTGACGCTCGCGTCCGACGGG
>JAUIEL010000576.1 GCA_030428825.1 bacterium | reverse complement strand
CGTCCCGTCGGGGGTCGACCTCGATCCGGGCTCGGCGATCCGGGTCGATCCGGCGCGCTGGCCGACGTACCTCCCCTCGCAGCTCGCGGAGACGCTCCGGGAGGCGTCCGAAGCGGCCGGAATCGAGACGTTCGACCTGTCGTCCGTCTTCGTTTCGGCCGGTCCGGAGACCCTGTTCGTGGGGGGGCTCGACTTCCACTGGAACGACCGCGGGCAGGCCCTGGCGGCGGTGCGGACGGCGGCTCGGATCGCTCCGTGAGGGCGGCGACGGGCCCGCGGGGGCTCGGCGCGAGATTCCTGACCGTCCTCGCGACGGGACGGCGCATGGGCCGGAGACGGGACGGCGGGTCGGGTCGATCTCCACGATCGGCCGGTTCCCACCGTCTCGCGCTCGGACCGGTCGGCCTCGGCGCTCTCCCCCTGGCCCGGACGCGACAGGCTGACCGGTCCGCCCTTTGCTCCCGAGCCTGCATCCGACGACCGGCGATCCGGTCCGAGACCGCATTCGATCCCGAACCGCTGGAGGTTCCGCATGACCGAGTCCTCTCCCCTGCCGTCCCCTCGCCGCGAGGGCCTCCTCGCCGGCTCCCTCGCCGCCGCGCTCCTCGCCGCGACCTCCTCGAGCGCCGAGGCCCGTCCGACCGAGGCGGCGCTCGACGTCACGTCCGAGCCGGCGCCGGCCGTCGTCTTCGATCTCGGGGCCCTCGAGGCGCTCGGGAACGAGGTCGGGGCGGCGGGTTCGTCGACCTTCTCCATCGACGACAAGTCGAAGGGGAAGTCGAAGAGCAAGTCGAAGTCGAAGTCGAAGTCGAAGAGCAAGTCGAAGTCGAAGAGCAAGTCGAAGAGCAAGTCGAAGTCGAAGTCGAAGAGCAAGTCGAAGTCCGGCGGCACGTTCGTCGCCTGAGCGGGGGCGTCGACGGAGACGCAACCGCATGCCGCCCCCGGAGCACGATCGACGTCGCGTCCTCGAGTCGTCGGACTGGGCCGAGAGCCTGGCCGCCGCGTGGGGGAGACGGCCGGTCGTGCTCCGGAGTCCGTTCGGAGGGCCGCTCTTCCGGGTCGACGAGTTCTTCCGCCTCCTGACCGGGATCCGCGCGGAGATCGAAGAAGGGGAGGGCGTCGACGTCGGTCTGTACGACCGGGACCGCGTGGCGCTCTCCGGATCGACCGCCTCCGACCGCACGCTCTCCCCGCTCGCGCCGCTCCTCCCCGAGCCGAAGGAGAAGAGCCTCGGCGCCTGGGTGCGCCGCCTGCGGTCCGACCCGCGGTTCGAGACGTTCGGGCTGTTCGTGAACGCCGCGCAGACGCACCGGCCGTTCTGGCTGGCGATGCGCGAGGTCCTCCGCGTGCTCGGCCGCCACGTCGCGGCCCCGACGTCGTCGCTGAACACGGACGTCTTCATCGGGAACTACCGGCGCACGACCTTCGGGGTCCACCGGGACCGGCTCGACAATCTCATGTTCATGGTGCAGGGGCGTCGGACGATGCGCCTCTGGAGCGACGCCGTGTGGCGCGAACGGACGGGGACGGAGTCGGAGGACGAGACGTTCCAGGAGTACGACGAGCACGTCGACGCCGCCGAGACGTTCGAGCTCCACGCCGGCGACGTCCTGTACTGGCCGGCCGACACGTGGCACGTCGGCGAGGGGGACGAGGAGGTCTCGATCTCGTTCAACCTCGACTTCCCGATCGCGGACGACGACGACCGGGTCCATCCGGTGGTCCGGGAGGCGTTCACGGGGTTGATCGACCTCGCGGCCCGCGAGCTCGAGCCGCCGCCGCCGCGTCCGCCGCTCCTCGCCGAGGCGGCGACCGGCGCGGAGGAGCACCGCATCGAGGCGTCGGTCGGCAAGCTCCGCGAGCTCGTCCGGTCGGCGCGCTTCGAGGTGACCGTCGCGCGAGAGTACCTGTCGCGGGTGACGGCGTGCGGCTTCGACGCGTTCCCGGCCGCGGACGAGCGGCGGGCGCTCGACGACGGGACGATCGTCGCGGGGGATCCCGCGTTCCCGATCCGGTCGATCGGCGTGGAGGACGTCCTGCTGGTGGGGGCGTGCGGCCACACCCGCGCGCTCCCCGACGTCCCCGTCGTGCGCGAGCTGATCGAACTCCTGAACGGCGGGCAGGCGCACCGCGCGGGTGACCTCCTCGACCGGTTCGCGGACCGATGGTCGGAGGGCGCGGGGCGGCGCGTCCGGCTGACGCGGGAGGTCGTGAAGGATCTGCTCGAGCACCTGATCGCGTGGCGGGCCCTCGCGACGCTCGACGTCGCCGCGCCGACCGGAACGGGGGACGACCCGTGGGAGCCGCTGGGGCTCCGGTCGCCCCGATCGCTCGACGACGTGACGGCGGGGGCCGAGGAGGTCGAGCGGGGGCGGCGCCTCGCTCGTTCCGAGGGGGTGGTCGTCGTGCCGGCGCTCGTGTCGGGAGATCGTCTCGTCGCCTGCCGCGAGCACGTCGTGCGCGCGCTCGAGTCCGCGCCGGACGGGATGCTCGGCCGCATCCACGCCCCACGACTCCGCCACGACCTGCCGCTCGAGCTCGACTCTCCGGCGGGGGACGTCCTGCGCGAGGTCGTCGCGGCGCTCGCGCCGCTGCTCGTCGACCTGGTCGGAGCGGAGGGCCGGCTGGTCGAGTTCTCCTCGCTCACGAGCCGTCCGGGCGCGGTCGCGCAGGTGAAGCACCCCGACTCGACGATCGGCGACGACGGGACGGCCCGGCTCGTCACGGTCTTCGTCTCGCTCGAGGAGGTGACGGAGGAGAGCGGCCCGCTCGGCGTCTGGCCGGGGACCCATCGCTCGCGCTTCTTCGAGGACGAGGCGTTGCGCGAGCAGGTCCTCGACCGCCGGCGGGAGCTGCGCGTGACCGGACCGGCCGGGACGGCGGTCGTCATGGACTCGCGCACCTGGCATCGCGGGCGCGGGAACCGGTCGGATCGCCCGCGGCCGGTCTTCTACTTCTCGCTCTTGTCGGCCGGCGAGCGCCCGAGCGGACCGACGTACACCATGCTCGAGCGCGACGGCGCCCCGCCGACGCTCTCCACGTTCCTCCCGCCCGTCCGGAGCTGACGCGCCCGTCGCGCGCCGCGTCAGGGGGAGGTCGCGCAGACCGCGTTCGACGCGGCGTGCCCGAACGGTCCGGCGGGATCGGCGATCCAGAGCTGGAAGACGAACGCCGACGCGGCGGGGACGCCGGACGGCCACGGCGCGGAGAGGGCGAGGTCGCCGGCCGGTCCGAGCGCGAGCCCGTGCAGGACGACGTCCGGGTTCGGGACGAGCGTCCCGCCGAGGAACGGCGTCGGCGACGCGGCGGACCCGACCACGAGCGCGGCGGTCGCGCCGGCGAGGCCGTTCTGCAGCGCGAGCGCCGTCGTCGTCCCCGGTTCGAGGCTCCCGGCGCCGGAGAGCGCCGGAGGTCCGTTCGTGCCGGCGAGCGCGCCGCCGAGGTCGACGAACGGCGGGGCGGGCGCGTCGATCCGCTCGAACAGGAACCGGCCGAGCGGCGGCGTGCCGGTGAACGGGTGCCCGGTGATCTCGGAGATCGGGCGGGCCGGGTTCGTGTCGGCGTTCGGGGAGAGGAAGGTCGGGCCGTCGTCGGTCCCGGCGTCGTACGGCGCGAGCGGGACGGCGAGGAGGTCGACCCAGTCGCCGCCGGCGAACAGGTCGAGGTCATGCACGCCGACGAACCAGTCCGGGCTCGGCGCGATCATCGAGACGAGCGTGACGCGCGGGTGGCTCTGCGAGACCGAGAACGTCATCGCGACGCTCCCGGGGGACGGGCCGATCCCGCCGCCGGAGAGCGAGCTCTCGGCGGTCCCCGCGGCGGAGGCGGCCGCGACCTCGCCGAGGAGGAGCGACTTCGAGCCGGTCTCCGCCATGCTCTCGATCCCCGGGGACGCGAGCTGTCCGGGAGCCCAGAACGAGACCTGGGCGTCGTGCGTCGCGCCGACGAGGCCCGAGAAGTGCGCGGACCCGGTCGGGAACTCGGTCGGGTGGGTCGTCGCGCTCCAGCTGGCGAGGAACGTGACCCGGTACTCCGCCGCGTCGGTCGCGGGGAGGTCTCCCGCGGTCGCGAGACGGGAGGCGAGGAGGAGGACGGCGAGGGGAGGGACGGGGGAGCGGGACATGGCGGAGGATTCCGTTCCGTTCGGGGCCCGAGGGGCGGGACTCGGGCCGGGGCGGCTCTCCCGGCCGAGGATACCCGCGCCCCCCGGCGGTGCTGCGACAAACGACCGCGTCGACTCGATCGCGCGGCGAGCTACAACGGGGGGCGAAAGGGATCGCCGTGGACGACGTCGTCTGGTTGTCGCGCCTCCAGTTCGCGCTGACGATCATGTTCCATTACCTCTTCCCCCCGCTCTCGATCGGGCTGGGAGCGGTGTTGGTCTGGCTCGACGGGCGGTCGCTCTTCACCCGCGACCCGCTGTACGAGCGGGCGGCGAAGTTCTGGACGAAGATCTTCGCGCTGACGTTCGCGATGGGGGTCGCGACCGGCATCGTGATGGAGTTCGAGTTCGGCAC
>JAUIEL010000575.1 GCA_030428825.1 bacterium | reverse complement strand
CCCGTTCCCTCGACCTGATGAAGCGCGCCCAGGGCGGCGACGACGCCGCCCTGAACCGCCTGGTCGAGCGGTACTACGACCGGGTCCGGCCGATCGTGCGCGCGAGGCTCGGCGAGCGGCTGCGGCGGCGGGTCGACTCCGGCGACATCCTGCAGAACACGTTCGCGACGGTCGTCCGGACGTACGACCGGTTCGACGTGAACGACGAGGCGAGCCTGATCGCCTGGATGTCGAAGATCGCCGAGCGACAGATCCTCGACGAGCACGACCGGCAGAGCGCGAAGAAGCGGCGCGCCGAGCGGGAGATCGAGCTCGACGCCGGCGCGTCCGACGACCGCGCGGTCGACCCGTCGTCCCCCGCGAACGGGCCGGGCGAGTCGGTCGAGCGGCGTGAGCGGGACGAGCTCCTGGAGGAGGCGCTCGGCGAGCTCTCCGAGCTGTACCGCGAGCTGATCCTGCTGCGCGACTACATGGGGTTCTCGTGGGAGGAGGTCGCGTCCCGGACCGGACGACCGACCGCCGCGGCGGCGCGGATGATGCACGCGACCGCGCGTATCGAACTCGGGAAGCTCCTGCGTCAGCGCGGCATCTGACCGGTCCCGGCGGACCCGGCGACGGACGGTAGACTCGCCGTCCGTTCCGCTCCGGTCCCTTCCCGGGAGGTCCCATGATCCGCGCCCTCGTCCCGCTCGCCACGCTCCTCGTCGCCCCGTCCCTCCTCGCGACGACGTCCGTCGAGCCCGCGTCGGCGCTCGTCCTCGGTCCGCTCTCCCGGCCGAGCCCGCGGCTCACGCTCGACGAGGCGGCCGACCCGGGGGCGTTCGTCCCCGAGCTCGCGGCGTCCGCGGCGTGGCCCGAGGAGGGGGATGAGGTCGCCTGGTTCGACGGGACGGTCCCGGCCTGGCGCGCGTCCGCGGCGAGGGACGACGGGTTCGCCCTCGAGGCGGCGGAGGGGAGGAGCGTGTCGTTCGCGATCGTCTACGCGACGGTCGACCGGTTCGGCGACGCGGAGCTCCTCGTCGACGCGCCCGGCGACGTCCGACTCTTCGTGGAGGGAGAGGAGGCGGCGCACGGCGGGGCGGCCGACGCCGACGCGACGTCGGTGCGTCACCGGCGGACCTTCCGTCGCGGGACCCACCGGCTGCTGGTGCGCGTCGAGCGCGCGGGGTCGTCGTCCGGCGGCTCGCTCCGGGTCCGCATCGAGCCGGACGGCGCGGGAGACGACGCGCCGGTCTGGACCACGTCGGCGACCGCGCTCCACCCGCCGGCCCGATACGACGAGCTGCGCGAGGTCGCCCGGATCTCCGGGCTCCTCCTCTCGCCGGACGGCGGACTCCTCGCCGTCCGGCGGTCCGAGCGCGGTCCGGCGGGGACGACGTGGTCGCGGCTCGACCTCCTGCGGGTCGACGACGGCGCGGTCGTCGCGGCCGCGCTCGGCGGGAGCGGCGCGCGGGCCGTCGAATGGCGACGCGACGGGAAGGCCCTCCTCCTGCGGGACGGCGGGGATCTCCTGATCTGGGATCGGACGACGCGCGCGCTGACGCGGGTGCTCGAGGACGAACCGGGGCTCGGAACGGTCGCGTGGTCTCCCGACGGGCGCGAGCTCGCCTTCGTCTCGACACGCGGCGCCCCCGACGCGGCGGCCGGCGGGAACGTCCGTCGGACCGAGCTGCGGGAGCGGCTCTCCGACTGGCCGACGGCGCCGCACCTCTGGCACCTCGTCCTCGCCTCGGGCGCGCGGCGGCGACTCGCCGAGCCGGGCGATCGCGTCCAGGACGCGTTCGCCTTCCTCGGAGACGGGGGGCGGCTGGTCGTCCTGACCAACCGACCGATCGGGGCGCGTCCGTGGTTCGAGACCGACGTCCGGACGATCGACCTCCGGACCGGCGCCGAGACACCGGTCGCCTCGCTCCGGATGGGGTTCGAGAACCGGCCGGGGCTGTCCGGGTTCGCCGCGTCGCCGGACGGGACGAGGATCGCGTTCGTCGGCCCGCCGTCCGAGCTCGGCGACGACGTCGACGTCGAGCCGAACGCGTTCGACCCGGACCTGTTCGTGCTCGACCTCGGGACCGGCAACCGGACGAACGTCACCGCCGACCTCGCGGCGTCGGTCGCGGGGCACCTGCGCTGGACGACCGACGGGAACGGGCTCCGCTTCCTCGCCACCGAGGGGTCCCGGAACGTGATCGTCCAGGCGCGGCTCGACGGCCTCGACGTCCTGGCACTCGAGACCGGGTCCGCCGGAGCCGAACGCGTTCACGACGTCGACTTCGCCGGGGCGTCGTCGTTCGCGGCGGTCGTCAGCCGGACCGACCGCCTGCCGTGGCTGGTCGCGGACGGCCGGGACCTCCTCCTGCCGAACCGTCCGCTCGAGCGCCGATGGGCCCTGACCGAGCCGGTCGACCAGTCGTTCGAGGCCGACGACGGGACGCCGATCGAGGCGTGGCTGCATCGACCCGTCCCGTCCGCGCGCGGCGAGGGGAAGCTGCCGCTCGTCGTCTACTACTACGGCGGCGCGACCCCGAGCCTGCGGGGGTGGAACGAGCTGCACGCCTTCGTGGTCGCGAACGGGTACGCGCTGTACGTCGTCAACCCGCGCGGCGCCAACGGGTACGGCCGGGCGTTCGCGGACCATCACGCGAACGACTGGGGCGAGAAGGCGGGCGCCGACATCCTGCGCGGCGTCGAGGACGTCCTGTCCCGGAACGACGACCTCGACCCGACGCGGGTCGGCGGGTTCGGCGGCTCGTACGGCGGGTTCATGACGATGAGCCTCCTGACGAGGACCGACCGGTTCGCGGCCGCGGTCTCGCTCTACGGGATCTCGAACCTCGCGTCGTACTTCGGCGACGGCCAGTGGGGGTGGACGTACGGCGACCAGGCGATGGCGCGGTCGTACCCCTGGTCGCACGCGGACTGGTACGCGGAGCACTCGCCGCTCTTCCACGCCGATCGGATCACCACGCCGCTCCTCCTCCTGCACGGCGCCGAGGACGGGAACGTCCCGCCCTCGGAGTCCGAGCAGATGTTCACCGCGCTCCGCCTCCTGAACCGTCCGGTCGAGCTGGTCCGGTTCGCCGGCGAGGACCACGGGCTGCGCGGGACCTGGGAGAACCGGGTCGCGCACCGCGAGATGATGGTCGATTGGTTCGATCGGTATCTGCGGGGGCGACCGGAGGCGTGGGAGGAGCGCTGGGAGTAGGGAGGAGGGAGAGGGGAGGCGCTATCGCGCCTCTTGGTCGAGGGCCTGGTTCAGGAAGGCGCGGACCTCCTTCCAGGCGGCGGCCGCGGACTCTTCGTCGTAGCGGGCGGAAGAGGGGTTGGCGAAGGCGTGGTTCGCGTCGTAGCGGAGGATCCTCGCCTCGACGTCCGCCTCCTCCAGCGCGGCCTCGAAGGCGTCGACGGTCTCGGGGGGGATGCCGCGGTCCTGGTTCCCGAAGACGCCGAGCAGCTCGGCGCGGATCGGGCGGAGCTCCTCGGGGTCGCTGGTGAGGCGGCCGTAGTAGATCACCGCCGCGTCGAGCTCCTCGATCGTCCGGGCCGCCTTCAGCGACCAGCCGCCGCCGAAGCACCAGCCGATGGTCGCGGTCCGCGCCGCCTTCACGCGCTCGTCCTCCACGAGGAAGGCGTGCGCGGTCTTCAACGACTTCAGGGACGCCTCCTCGTCGACGCCGCGCATGAGCTCCATCGCTTCGTCGCGCGTCTCCGCCACCTCGCCGCGGTAAAGGTCGATCGCGAGCGCGGCGCGCCCGTCGGCGGCGAGGCGGTCGGTCCAGTGACGGATGTGACGGTTCAGTCCCCACCACTCGTGAACGACGATCACGCCAGGGAGCGGCGCCTCGGCGTCGTCCGGGAGCGAGAGGTACGCGGGCGTGCCGTCCGCGAGCTCGATCTCGACCCCCTTCGGCGCGGGGACCTCCGCTTCGGAGAGCTCGTGGAGCGCCTTGAAGGCGTCCTCGGAGAGGACGCCCGTGAGGCCGGTGTCCTGGGGGAGGAGGGAGAGGAACGAGAGGAAGGAAAGGAAGGAGAGGAAGGAGAGGGGGGCGGGGACCATCGGGCGGCTCCGGGTCGGGGGCGGCGCTTCGAGCATGACGGAACGGGAGGAGGACGTCCATGGACGGGGCGGGGGTCGGGCGGCATCCTAGGGCGGGATGGGCGATCCACGGGACTTCGATGCGGCGGCCGACGGGGACGCGGGGGAGGCGACGCCGCGGGCGGTCGGCTTCGGCCTCCTGCTCGGCCTCGCGGGAGTGGTCGCGGTGAGCGGCGCTCCCGCCGCGGCGTGGGCCTGGCCGATCGCCGGAGTCGCGGCGGCGGCCCTCGTCTGCCGCGGGCAGGCGGCGCGGCTCGGCGACCCCGACTCCCCGGGACGCGTGCGGCAGGCGAACCTCTCCCGGACGATCGCCACCGCGGCGGCGGCGGCGGCAGGGGCCGCGACGTGGGTCGCCTGGTGGGGGGGAGCGACCGCCGGTCCGGCCGGCTTCGCCGTCCTCGGCGGCGGACTGCTCGGCGTCGTG
>JAUIEL010000574.1 GCA_030428825.1 bacterium | reverse complement strand
CCGCCGGAGCGGTCCGACGGCGAGCTCGGCGCGGCGGATCCGCCGCGCGACGAGCAGGAAGACGAGGAAGACGACGAGGGCGACGGCGAGGAGGGGGAGGGCCCTTCCCGCGCGGTCGAGCCACGCGGACGCCTCCTCGACGCTCGGGAGGATCCGTTCGGCGACGTCCGTCGAGACGCGGAGGTCCTCGTCGACGAACAGCACGCCGTCCATCGAGCGGGCGAGCTCCACCGCGCGCTCGATGTCGTCCCCCGCGTCGACCGTCCCGGTGAGACGGACGACGCCGTCCCGGAGGTCGACCGCGACGTGACGGAAGTCGTCGACGCGGGCGAACACCCGGGCGAGGCGGTCCTGCGCCGCCGCGACCGGCGAGGGGTTCGTCGCCGCGGCGGGCGGCGACGACCCCTGCGCGATCGCGGCGGCGGGGACGGCGAGGACGACGGCGAGCGCGAGCGGGAGGGAGGCGCGGCGCATGGAACTCCTCTCGAGTCGGTCGGCCGGAGCCGGCTCGGTCAGTCGACCTCGTCGGCCGCGTCCTCGATCGCGTCGCCGGTCTCGTCGGCGACCTCCTCGGCCGCGTCACCGGCGTCGTCGAAGAAGTCGCCGATCGACTCGCAGCCGATCGGCATCAGGAGGGCGGAGAAGAGACCGAGCGGGACGAGGGTGCGGACGGTGCGGGAGGAGGATCGACGGGGCTTCATGGTTCGTTCCTTTCGAGAGGGAAGAGGGTTCGCGAGAAGGGAGCGGCGAGGTCGACGCGCGATCGCGTCAGACGTGCCGCAGCAGGATGAACAGGACGGCGACGAGGAGAACGGCGCCGAGCACCCCGCTCGGCCCGTAGCCCCAGCTCCGGCTGTACCCCCAGCGTGGAAGGGCGCCGATCAGGAAGAGGACGAGGAGGACGAGGAGAAGGGTCTCGAGCATGGGTTCGCTCCGTTCCGGGTGATCGGCCGACGGACGGACGGTCCGACGGTGGGGATCACGTGAACCGGAGAGCACCGGTCGTGCCGACGCGTCCGCGGCGGCGATCGGCGCGCCGCGTGACCCGCACCCGGGTCGCGCGGCGGCGGCGGGACAAGAGGATGCGTCGCCGGCGGGTCGCCTCGTGCCGCGTCGAAAGCGCGCCCGGCGACGGTCCGTCGACGGCCGCGAGAGGCGGGACGTTTCTGCAATCTCTCCGCCTTCCCGCCCGCGCTCCCGGGCGGGCGGCAGTTTCTACAGCCGGCCGCCGCCGCCGCCGCCGCGATCGAACGGCCCGTCCGGAGGTCGGTCGGCGCAAGTCGTGCGAGAGTCGTTGCTTGGGTTCGTGGTCTCTCGGGGCCGGGCGGTTGGCACGACGCTCGCAATCCGGTCTCCCGACTCGCGACCCCGTCGCACCCCGCATTGCTCAAGGAGACGAAACATGCGCCTCTTCACGACCGCCGCCCTCGCGTCCGTCCTCGCCCTGACCGCCGGTTGTTCGGACGATCCTCGAGACGAGCGCGTCGACCTCATGCGCGAGGTCGAAGCGAGCGTCGCGTCGCTCGACGAACGGATCGAGGCGCTCGGCGCCCGCCTCCGCGACGACGACCTCGAGGCGAAGTACCACGACCTGCTCGCGGACCTCGAGGAGGAGCGGGTGAAGCTCGGCGACCGCCTCGAGGACGCGATGGACGCCAGCGAGGACGCGTGGGACGAGCTCGTCGCCGACGTCCGCGCCACCTGCCAGGACCTCGAGCAGGAGGCGGACGCGCTCCTCGAGAAGATCTCGGACGAGAGCTGACCGTCCTTCGACCCGACCCGAACCCGGACCGCGCGGCGCGTCGATCGCCGCGCCGGCACCGAGACCTCCGCACCGTCCACCTTCCCAGCACCCACGAGAAGAAAGAGAGAGAATCATGCTCGGTTGGACCATCACGTTCCTGCTCATCGCCCTCGTCGCCGGCCTTCTCGGCTTCGGCGTCATCTCGTCCGCCTTCGCGGGCGCGGCGAAGATCGCCTTCTTCCTGTTCCTGGTCCTCTTCATCGTGTCGCTGTTCCGCGGCGGCCTGAAGAGAGCCTGACGGACCCTCACGTGGGCGACGTCGCCGATCTCCTCCGCGGAGTCGTCCCTTTCGTCCCGAGCCGCGCCCCCCTCGGCTCGGGACGATTCTCGTCTCGGGCGACCCCGCTCGAGAGGCTCCCGCTCGCCCTCGCGCTTCGTGGTCGACGCCCGTCCCGGCGGGCGCACGTCGCACGCGTCCGCGTCCGGCGCGACGACCGATCGGCCGGTCGCCGGCGCACCTCCTCGGGCTCTCCGCCGGAGAACGATCGTTGAACTACAACCACCTCCGCTACTTCCACGTCGTGTCGGAGACCGGCAGCCTCACCGCGGCCGCGCGCGAGCTCGGCGTGACCGTTCCGACGGTCTCGGAGCAGATCAAGCAGCTCGAGACGACCGTCGGCCACCGCCTGTTCGACCGGACCGGCTCCGGGCTGCGGCTGACCGAGGTCGGTCGCGTGACGCAGCAGCACACGTCGATCATGTTCCGCGAGGGAGAACGGCTGTCGGAGCGTCTGGAGATGCTCGATCAGCCCGACCGCCACCGGCTCGAGATCGGGGTGTCGTCCACGGTCTCGCGCGCGATGGCCGCGGAGTCGTTCCTCCCGCTCTTCCGCATCGATTCCCTCTTCGCGCGGATCCACTCCGGCGAGGAGCCGCAGCTCCTCCACGCCCTCTCCACGCACGAGTTCGACCTGATCGTCACGGACCAGCCGATCCCGGACGCGGGCGATCGCGGCATCGAGATCGAGGTGCTCCACCGGCCGCGCATGCTCGCGGTCGCGAGCGGCGGACTGGCGGAGCGGGTCGAGCGGTTCCCGTTCGACCTCGGGAGCGTCCCCTTCCTCCACTACACGCGGTCGTCGCGCTACCGCTGGGAGATCGACCGGTTCTTCCGCGAGCACGGCATCCTGCCGAAGGTCGTCGGCGAGGTCTCCGACATCGGCATCCTGCGGGCCGTCGCGGCGCAGGGGGTGGCCGCGGTCGTCCTCCCGCGCTCGGCCGTCGACCGGACCGTCGAGGTGCTGGGGGAGCTGCCGAGCCTCCGGAGCGACGTCCTCGTCGCGTACCGATCCGAGGAGCCGTCCGAGTTCGTGAAGACCGCGGTCGCGGCGCTCCGGAGCGTCGAGGGGGCGTGAGCCGGCGCGTCGCCGCCGGCCGCGCCGGTCAGTCGGCGCGGTCAGTCGGCGCGCTCGGTCGGCGCGCCGCCGGCCGCCAGGTGTTCCTCGAGGAGGGCGAGGTTCTTGCGATTGGCGCGCACGAAGAAGTCGAGGACGTCGCCGACCAGCGGGATCGCGCCGAGCAGGAGGTCGACGAGGACGTTGCGGATCATCCGCCGGAGGACGCGGCCGGGGACCCCGAGCTTCGAGGCCCGCCAGATGGTGTGACCGGAGAGCGCGGCGGAGAGGGCGTCGCCGACCCCGGGGACGAGCCCGAGCAGAGGATCGAGCCCGAAGCGGAACCGCGTCCCCGGCACCCGGAACTCCGCGTCGAGGAGACGCGCGAGCCGGCGCGTCCGCTCGAGCTCGGCGTGACGCGCGGCCGACGCCCCGGTCGCCGGCGGTCCGACGCCCTCAGCCTCGGCCACGGCTGCTCCCGCCGATCGCGCCGAGGTCGGAGAGGACGGCGACGATGCAGAGGATCAGGTAGATCCCGGAGACCTCGCCCCGCTGGTTCATGGCGAGAGCGTAGGCGATCGTCGTGAACGGGAGGAACACGAGGCCGAGCAGGGGGATCAGCAGGGTGTCGTACGCGCGCGAGACGAAGTCGGTGAACAACCAGAGGAGGATCAGGCAGATCCGCGGCGCGACGATCGCGAGGAGGAGAAGGAGACAGGGCATGGGTCGTTCTCGCGGAAAGGGCGAGGCCTCCGGAGGACGGGTCGCCGGAGGCCTCGCGAGGGGGGGAGAGGAGGGGGGAGGCGTGGCCTCAGTCGCAGACGGACTCGCAGAACCGGTCCGCCTCCTCCTCCGCCTCCTTCCGCTTCTTGCCGTACTTCTCCTGGATCATGCCGACGAGTTGATCCCGGTGCCCGGCGGCACGGTCGAGGTCGTCGTCGGTCAGCTTCCCCCAGCGCTCCTTCGCCTTGCCTCGCACCTGCTTCCACTTTCCGGCCAGGATGTCCCAGTTCGCCGAACTCATGATGGTCTCCGATCTTCGTGTTCGTGGGCCGGCGCCGTTCCCCGGGGCCCGACGAGCCGGCGTCGTCGGCGGGGGGCTCGCACCGCGCGAGCGGCGGACCGGAGCGCAAGGCGTGTGCCGACGGCGGGGCGGCGCCTCCGGGCCCCGGAACGGGAGGTCCGGGGCGCCGCGGGCGGCGCGTTTGTAGAAACGCGGTTCCCGGATCGCCGTCGGACGGGCCCTCCGCCGGCACCGGCGACCGCGGGCGGGCGTCCGCCGATGGCGCACCGGTTGCTTCGACGACGCGGGTTCGGTCGCATGGCGCGTCGGACACCTCCTTCCCCGCGTCCGCCTGCGACGCCCTGAACGCCCCCCGGGAGTGAGACGGACC
>JAUIEL010000573.1 GCA_030428825.1 bacterium | reverse complement strand
CCGCGCCGGCCGGATCGGCGTCGAGCACGGGCGAGAAGAGCTCGATCCGCGGATCGAGGTCGTCGGCCACGGCGGGGAGGGTCCGCGTTCGCGTGCTCTCGTCGCCGCCGAACGCCGCGCCGGACGCGGTCGCGGCGAGGAGCAGGCACCGGAGGAGCGGGGACCGGGACGGACGAGTCATCGGGCACCTCGTCGAGGGCGGACCGGCGCGGGACGACCGGTCGCCGTTGGAGAGGGACGCGGCGCCCCGGCCGTCCCCGGCCGGAGCGCCGCGCCCCCGGGAGCGCTTCCGCGCGCGGACTTCAGCGGGCCGTCTCTCCGACCCGCTTCACGTCGAGGATCCGCTTCTTCAGATCCCGCAGCTTGTCGCCCTGCTTCTCGAGCTTGGCGAGCTGCCGTTCGAGCTTCTTCTCCTCGGACCGCGTCTCCGCGGTGAGGTACTTGTCGTCCAGGAGCCGCTTCTTGGCCCGCAACGTCTCCATCTTCGTCAGGAGCTTGCGATAGTCGTCCATGAGGTCGTCGAGGTCACCCTCGTACGACGCCTCGAACGCCTCGGACATCAGCTCGAACACCTCGCTCCCGGTCGCCGAGCCCTCGAGCCGGCCGATCCTCCGGCCGTCCCGGGCGAACACGACGACCCGCGGGAGTTCGTCGCCTCCGACGTGGCGGAAGAACGGATGCGACTCGTCGATCGAGTCCCCGGGCGCCTTGATCATGCAGACGACCTGCGCGGCGATCCCGACCCGCTCGTCGAGGAAGGCGCCGTTCATGAGGTTCTGCTTGCGACGCGCGTCCTTGCCGTCCCCCGTGAGGTAGAGGACGAACGGCTGGTCATGCTCGTTCTCGAAGTCCTCGAGCATGCTGCGGGGATCGTCGAAGCCGATGACGTCCCGTTGGCTCATCGTCGAGTCGACCGACGTGCTGCGCAGGCCCTGCGACCAGCTCACCGGCACGCGCGCGACCGTCGACTTGTTCTTCTTCCCGCCGCCGCCGGCGCGCCCTCCCGGAGTGGAGGGACCGCCCGAGCCCGGACCGCCCAGGCCGCCGAGTCCACCGAAGCCTCCGGCGCCGAAACTGGCGCCGCCCGAACCTCCGCCTCATCACCCGCCGCTGGCGTGGATGGGCGTCAACAGAACCGTCGCCGTGCTGGCGACCAGCAGGAACGCGAATCGTGTCGCCTTCATGGAGTCTCCTCTTTCGTGCTCGGTCCGATCCAACGACGAACGGACCCGTCGGTCGCCCATGGTCGGCCCTGCGAACCCCCTTGGCAAGCCGGACTCGGCACGACCGGGCCGGAACCGGGGTCGCCGAGACGGACCCGCCGCGCCCGCCGCGAACCACGCCGGGGGCGCGCGTGAACGAGGGCGCGCACGCAAGATCAATCGAAGAAAGGGGTTGGGAGGAGCGTTACGCCGCCGGCCGGCTCAGGCCTTGCCGTTCTTCTTCGCCTTCTTCCGCGGCCGCTTCTTCTTCGGCGTCTCCTCGTCGCCGGACTCCTCGGGGAGCCGGTTCTTCGCCCCGTCGTCCGCCCCGGCGCCCTCGGCGGCCTCGGCCCCCTCGGTCGGGGAGTGGCCGTTCGTCGACCGCGACGCGGCCGCGAGGAGTTCGGAGACCGGTCGGGCCTCGTCGGACGTCGGCGCCAGGAACTCCATCAGGAGGAAGAGCTGGTCCTTCAGCTGGGGGCGCGAGACGATCCGATCGATCTGGCCCCGGGCGAGCAGGAACTCCGAGCGCTGGAACCCCTCGGGGAGCTCCTGCTTGATCGTGTTCTGGATCACGCGCGGACCGGCGAACCCGATCAGCGCGCCCGGCTCGCCGATGATCACGTCCGCCATGGTCGCGAACGACGCGGTCACCCCGCCGGTGGTCGGGTTGGTGAGCACGGCGAGGTACAGCCCGCCCGCGTCGGCGAACCGGCCGAGCGCGGCGCACGTCTTCGCCATCTGCATCAGCGACAGCGCGCCCTCGTGCATGCGGGCGCCCCCCGAGGCGCAGACGAGGACGAGCGGCAGCCGGCGCTCCATCGCGATCTCGACCGCCAGCGTCACCTTCTCGCCGACGACGACCCCCATCGAACCGCCGAGGAACTGGAAGTTCATCACCCCCAGCACGACCTCGCGCCCGTGGAGCGTCCCCGTGCCGATCGTCATCGCCTCGAGCCGCTTGACCTTCTCGGCCGTCTTCTCGAGCTTCTCGGCGTAGCTCGTCTTGTCGCGGAAGTCGAGGCGATCGACCGGCTTCAGCTCGGTGTACAGCTCCTCGAACGACCCCTCGTCGAGGGTGTACCGGACGCGCTCGTCGACGGTGCACGTGAGGTGGTGCGAGCACTTCGGACAGACCTGGAAGTTCTCGGAGAGCTCCTTCGAGAAGATCGTCTCCTCGCAGCTCGGACACTTGGTCCAGAGCCCGCCGGGCATGTCCTTCTTGCGGAAGCGCACCCAGGCCATGCTCGTCCTCCGGATCTTCTGTTCAGGCGGCCGCGGACGCCGCGTCCGCCTTCTCGCGGAGCTCGGCGATGCGGGCCCGAACGTCCTTCGCGCCGAAGATCGCGGACCCCGCCACGAAGACGTTCGCGCCGGCCGCCGCCGCCGCCTCGATCGTGTCGGGGCCGATGCCGCCGTCGATCTCGACGTCGCCGTCGTACCCCCAGTCGTAGCGGATCCGGCGAACCTTCGCCAGCACGTCGGAGATGAACCGCTGGCCGCCGAACCCCGGGAAGACCGACATGACGAGCACGAGGTCGAGGTTGTCGAGGTACGGCTTGATCCGCTCGACGGGCGTGTCGGGGTTCAGCGCCATGCCGACGCGCTTGCCGGCCTTCTTCACGCACTCGATCACGCCGGCCGGGTAGTCCGGCGCCTCGACGTGGAACGTGTACGTGTCCGCGCCCGCCTCGAGGTAGCTCGGCGCGAACTTCAACGGATCGGTGATCATCACGTGGACGTCGCACGGCACCGAGGCGACCGCCTTGATCTTCTCGATCACCGGCGGACCGATCGTGAGGTTCGGGACGAAGTGCCCGTCCATCACGTCGAGGTGGAGCCAGTCGGCCCCCGCCGCCTCCACGCGCGCCACCTCCTCCGCGATCCGCGCGAAGTCGCACGAGAGGAGGGACGGCGCGATCTTGCTGCTCACTTCGCGGCGTCCTCGAGCGCCTGCAGCCCGGGGAGGACCTTCCCCTCGAGCATCTCGAGCGACGCGCCGCCGCCGGTCGACACGTGGTCGAACCGCTCGGTCAGGTCGAACTTCGCCGCCGCGGCCGCCGAGTCGCCGCCGCCGACGACCGAGAGCGCCGACGACTCGGCGATCGCCTCGCCGATCGACCAGGTCCCGCCCGCGAACGCCGACCACTCGAACACGCCCATCGGGCCGTTCCAGATCACCGCCTTCGCGTTCTGGATCTCCTCGCTGTACAGCTCGATCGTCCGCGGGCCGATGTCGAGCCCCATCCAGCCCTCGGGGATGTCCCCCTCGACCGTCTTGGAGTCGGCGCGCTCGTCGAACGTCTCGACGACCTCGTGGTCGACCGGGAGGAGGAACTTGACGTTCCGCGCCTGGGCGAGCGCCAGGATCTCGCGCGCGACGTCGATCACCTCGCGCTCGACGCGCGACGCGCCGATCCGCTTCCCGTCGGCGAGGAGCAGGGTGTACGCCATCGCGCCGCCGACGAGGACCGCGTCGACCTTCTCGACGAGGTTCTTCAGGACCGGGATCTTGTCCGAGACCTTCGCGCCGCCGAGCACGGCGACGAACGGGTGCGGCGGATCGCCGAGCACCCGCTGGAAGTACTCGATCTCCTTGTTCATCAGGAGCCCGGCCGCGGCGTTCCCCTTCATGTGCGGGACGACCCCGACGGTCGACGCGTGCGCCCGGTGCGCGGTCCCGAACGCGTCGTTGACGTACGCGTCGCCGAGCCGCGCCAGGCTGGCGGCGAAGTCGGCGGAGTTCGCCTCCTCGCCCGGGTAGAACCGCACGTTCTCGAGCATCGCGATCGAACCCGGCTCGAGCTTCGCGATCCCGGCCTCGACCGCCTCGCCGACCGCCTCGTCGAACTTCGTCACCTTGGCGTCGATCAGCTTCTCCAGCCGCTTCGCCACGGGGTCCATGCGGAGGTTGTCCTTGACGCTCCCCTTCGGCCGGCCGAGGTGGGACATCAGGATCGGCGTCCCCCCCTTCTCCCGGATCTTCACGATCGTCGGGAGCGCCTCCTTGATGCGGAGCTCGTCCGTCACCTCGCCGAACTCGAGCGGCACGTTGAAGTCGACGCGGACGAGGACGCGCTTGCCGTCGAGTTCGAGGTCGTCCAGCGTCTTGATCGTCATCGGGGGCCCGCTCAAAGTCCGTGGGAGAGGGCGATGAGGTCGACGACGCGGTTCGAGTAGCCCCACTCGTTGTCGTACCACGAGACGACCTTGACGAGGCGATCGCTCGCCATCGTCGAGAGGCCGTCGAACAGCGACGACTCGGGCTGGCCGATGACGTCGCTCGACACGATCGGGTCCTCGGTGTAGCCGAGGATCCCCTTCATCGGTCCGTCC
>JAUIEL010000572.1 GCA_030428825.1 bacterium | reverse complement strand
CTCGAGGAGGCCGTACAGGATCGGGCCGCCGATCGCGGCGAGCGAGAGGAGGACCGCGGCGACGGCGAGCGCCGGACGCCGCTCGGCCCAACGTCGGACCCGGAGCCACGCGCTCGCCCGGCGGGCCTCGATCGGCCGCTTGTCGAGCACGTTCCCGAGGTCGCGCGCCAGCTCGGCCGCCCCGGCGTACCGGCGCGTCCGGTCGACCTCCATCGCGGTGAGGCAGACGGTCTCCGCCTCCCAGGAGAGCGCCGGGTTCCGGCGGCGCGGCGGCGGCGCCCCGCCCGCCTGGATCGCGAGGAGGATCTCCGGCGCCGAGTCGCCGGAGTACGGCGGGGCGAGGACCAGCAGCTCGTAGAGCGTCACCCCGAGGGAGTAGACGTCCGATCGCGCGTCGAGGTCCAGGAACTCCCCGCGGGCCTGCTCGGGCGACATCGTGAAGAGCGACCCCATCGGCGTGCCGCTCCGGGTCAGCCGCCCCGCCCCCTCCGCGCTCGAGAGGCCGAAGTCGAGGAGCATCGCCCGGCCGGAGGGCGTGATCATGACGTTCGACGGCTTCACGTCGCGGTGGAGGACGCCGCGGCGGTGGGCGTGCTCGAGCGCCTCCGCGACCTGGCGGACGATCCGGAGGCACGCGTCCTCGTACGTCCCCGCGAAGACGTACCCGAGCGCCGAGCCGCTCCCCTCCGCCGCGGCGTCCTCCGCCCCGTCGCCGGCGGCGGGGGTCCGCGCGACGATCGCCCGCGCGAGGTCGGTCCCGGTCAGCTCGGCGGGGCGGCGTCCGCTCGCGCGCAGCTCGTCGAGCGCCGCGTCGAGCGTGCACCCGTGCACGCGCTCCATGACGAAGTACGGGATCTCCGCCTCCTCGCCGACGGTGTGGATCGGGACGACCCCCGGGTGCTGCAGCCGTCCCACGATCTCGACCTCGCGCCGGAACCGCTCCCGCGCGCCGGGGAAGTAGAGGTGCTCGGGCCGGATCAGCTTCAGCGCCACGCGCCGGCCGAGGCTCTCCTGCTCGGCGAGGTAGACGATCCCCATCCCGCCGCCGCCGAGCGTCTCGAGGAGGCGGAAGTCGCCGAGCCGCTCGGGGACCGGGAGGTCGCCGCCGCCGAGCGAGCGCGCGGCGTCTCCGCCCGCCAGGAGCCCCACGGCGCGCAGCCGCGAGACCTTCCGGCGGACCTCGTCGGCGTGCTCGGGGTGGGCGCGACAGATCTCCTCGAGCGCCGCCTCCCCCTCCGCCTCGATCCGGTCGAGGCACTCGAGGAGGACCCTCTCGAGCGCGTCGTCGCCGTCCGGCGGGAGGCCGGGGCGGGACGCGGCCTCGTCAGCCATGGCTCCCGCGCGACCGGCCGAGCGCGAGGATCTTCTGGACGAGCTGCGGGTACGAGATCCCCGCCGCCTCCGCCGAGCAGGCGGCCTCTTCGTTCGAGCCGATGTCGGGGTTCGGGTTCGCCTCGAGGAAGTAGAACGTCCCGTCCGGCGCGAGGCGGTAGTCGATGCGCGCGTAGCCGTCGATCTCGAGGGCGCGGTAGATCCGCTTCGAGGTCCGGACGAGGGCGTCCCGGAGCTTCTCGTCGAGCCCCTCGGCCGGGTGCTGCACCATGCCGATCTTCCGCTGGTACTCCGGGTCGTGCTTCGCCTTCGCCGTCGCGATCGGCGCGGTCCCGGCGGGGAGCCGCTCGAACGACACCTCCCACGGCGGGAAGACCTGCAGCCGGCTGTTCCCGAGGACGGTGCAGTAGATCTCGCGTCCCGGGATGAACTCCTCGGCGATCGCGTCGGTCCCGATCTTCTCGTGCACGAACTGCAGGCGCTCGACCAACGCCTCCTTGTCCTCGACGATCGACGCCTGCGCGATCCCCTCGGAGGCGTCGGCGGTCAGGCTCTTCACGATCAGCGGGAACGAGCACCCCTTCGGGACCTTCGGCGCGCGGCCGCGCCGGACGGTGAAGAACCCGGGGACCTTCACGCGGTGATAGCCGACGAGCTTCTTCGACAGCGCCTTCCCTCGCGCGAGGACGAGCCCCCGCGGGTTGCACCCGGTGTACGGGACCTTCAGGAGCTCGAGGTACGCCACCACGTGCTGGTCGAACTCGACCATGCCGTAGAACTCCTCGAGCAGGTTGAAGACGACGTGCGGCTTCCACGTCTTCACCTCGTGACGGATCGGCGCGAGCTCCCACTGCACCCCGAGCACCTTCACCTCGTGCCCGAGCTCGCGGAGGGTCGTCGTCACGTCGTAGAGCGACAGCCAGGGCTGACGCTCGCGCGCCGTCGTCCCCTGGAGCTTCTCGGGGGGCATCAGGTCGGGATGAAGGAGGACGAGGACGCGCTGCTTCCGCATCAGAGGGCGATCCAGTTGCGGCGATCGAAGTGCGACCGCATCGTCTGCACCGTGACCAGGACCGCGAAGTCCATCACCAGTCTCCGTTCGAGCCCGACCGCGCGCAGCTTCAGCTCGCGGCAGCGCTCGATCATGTCGGTCAGCACCTGATCGAGAGTGTACTGATACTCCCCCGTCCACCGCGCGACGAGGTTCCGGATCTCGGCCCGGTGCCGGCGGAGGAACGCGGACGCGCGCTGGTGGTCGGCGTGCCGAGGGTCGTCGGAGAAGAGCTTCCGGAGGTCGCTGTCGAACACCTCGGGCTGGCCGACGGCGTACAGCTCGGTCTTCTCCCGATAGTACTCGGCGAGCGTCGTGTTGAGCCGGGAGACGTCGTCGACGCGCCGCCGCGAACGCTCGAGCGGCGCCTTCCCCTTCACCTCGTCCATCAGCTCGTCGACGTACTCGAGCTTCTTCAGCGCCGGCCACCCCGAGTACCGCCGCTTCCACTTCGACCGCGGCGCCATCCAGACCGCGAACGTCTCGGCGAAGTCCTCGTCCGGGTGGCTCTGCGCGTAGTAGAGCCGGAGGTGCTGCACGTACCGCCGGCTCGTCGGGTCGGGGCGGTAGTGCTCGGGGTAGCGCTTCGACGACCGCCCGAACAGCTGCTGCCAGCGCCGGCGACGATGCAGGCGGTACGCGTGCTGGAGCGCGTGCCCGCACTCGTGCCGGAGGATGCGGGTGCACTCCTTCCGGTCCGCCCCCTCGCACTCGAACATCTTCGCCCGCTCGAGCCGCTGCAGCCGCTTGTGGACCAGGTAGAACGGGATCGCGATGCCCGGCACGCCCTTCGGGGAGAACCAGTCCGACGACAGCCAGACGTGCGGGCGGAATCGGAACCCGCGCCGGGCGAGGTCGTCGTACAGCTCCTCGACGCGGTCCTCGAGCGGGCTCGCCGCGATCTCGAGGTCGAGGTCGCAGAGCCGCATCTCGAGGAGCTTCTCGTCGGAGTACCGGACCCACGGCGGGGCCGTGGCGGTCCGACCGGATCGGGAACGCGCCGCTGCCATCCGTGCGAAGCTACGAGCCGAGGACCGGACCGTCCATACGGAGGACCGCATGACCGAACGACGACTGACCGACGCCGAGGTGACGACCCGAACGGAGGAGGTGCCGGAGTGGGAGGTCCGGGACGGCCGGATCCGCCGCGCGTTCGCTTTCGCCGACTTCTCTCAGGCGTTCGGCTTCATGACTCGCGTGGCGCTCCTCGCCGAGCGGAAGGGGCACCACCCGGACTGGACGAACGTCTGGAACCGGGTCGAGATCTCCCTCTCCACCCACGACGCGGGAGGGCTCACCCGGCTCGACTTCGAACTGGCGGGGGAGATCGACGCCCTCCAGGGGGCGCCCCCCGGTCGGTGACCTCCCGTCGCCGGCGGGATACAGTCGCCGACCGGCCGCCGGGCCCGCCGGCGCTCCGCGCGTCCTCGTCACGAAGGAGAAGACGATGTCCGCCCCCCGCCCCCGCGCCCTCGCCGCCGTCCCCCTCCTCCTGCTCGTCGGCTGCGGGACGCTCGCGCCGACGCCGACGCCGATGCGGACGATCGAGCGCCTGCCGGTCCGCTGCGAGGGCGGGACGACGAGCGAGGCGCTCTCCGTCGCGCCGGACGTCCCGTCCCTCCCGTCCGCCGACGCGCCGGTCCGCCCGGTCTCGGTCCATCTCCTCCGGATGGAGGCGGAGACGGCGACCGAAGCGTTCGGCGTCCGGTTCCCCGGCGTGGACGCTCAGATCGTCGACGCCGAGGACGCGAACCTGGTGCTGCGGCGTCTCCTGGAAGACCGCCGCGTCCAGCACCTCCAGTCGTCCGACCTCGCCCTCGCCGACGGCCGGCGGGGCTTCCTCGCCGCCTCGAAAGAGGTCGCGTACGTCACCGGGTTCGACCGCGGCGTACGCCCGATGGGGCGCTGGTCGATCGCCACGACCTTGTCGAGCTGGTCCAGCCCCTCGATGTCGCGGTGCGCCCCGGCCTCACCCCCCAACACCCTGTGCACGACGGCAGCGTTCTCGGCGCGGTCGCCCCCGGCGAGGTCGGCCATCGTCGCCGGCGCGAGGCCGAGCGCGGCCGGATCGACCTCGAAGTGGTCGATGTCGCCGTTCCGGAGCTCGATCACGTGGCTCGGCCCGGTGGTCGTGAGCTCGTCGAGGCCACCTCCGTGTACGAC
>JAUIEL010000571.1 GCA_030428825.1 bacterium | reverse complement strand
GGAAGAACGGCGGCGAGTCGAGCTGGACCTCGTGCAGGCGCGCGATGTCCGGCCGGTCCCCCAGCGCGCGCCGGATCAGGCGGAACATCGTCATCTCGCGCTTCAGCGAGCGGAGCTTGTCGACGTCGAAGCAGAACTTGAAGACGCGTCGCTCGTCGGTCCGCTCGTTCTTCGCCAGCCAGACGTCGCCGAACCCGCCCTCGCCGAGCTTCCACTCGATGATCCAGCCCGGACGGCGCGGGATCTCCAGGCCGGCCGCCGGGCGCCAGCCGAGCAGCTCGGCCTCCTCGCGCGAGACGACGCGGCGCGCCTTCTCGGAGTCGGTCGGCGCCTCGAGCTTCGCGAACCCCTTCGCCCCGACCTCGAACACGTCGACCGGGTCGTCGACGCCGTACATCTCGTACTGCCCGTGGGCCATCCACTCGAGCTCGGGACGCGCGCCGTCCGGTCCGACCGGGTGCTCGCGGACGTATTGACGCGCGTCGTCGAAGATCGGGCGCGTCATGAGGATCTGGTCGCCGTCGCCGAGGCTCATCACGCGCGCCGCGAGGTCCGCGGCGAGGCCGACGATCTTCGAGCGGGCGCCGCCTCCGCCGAGCCCCTCCTCGATCTCCGCGACCTGCCCGACGTGCAGTCCGACCCGGGCGCGGAACGGGTGCGGCCCCCACGCCTCGGAGCGGAGCGCGGCCTGGAACGCCAACGCGACCTGGATCCCGTCCGACGGGGAGTCGCAGCCGGCGAGGAAGCCGTCGCCGGTGTCGTTCAGGACCCGTCCGTGCGGGACCTGCGCCAGCGCCTGGTGGAACAGCTCGTCGTGGTGCCGGAGCTTGCGGGCGTACTCCTCGGCCCCGAGGCGGCGCTTCAGGGACACCGACCCCACCAGGTCGGTGAACATCAGCACCATGATCTGGGACGATGCCGGGGCGGCGGCCATCACGGCAGTGTAGAGCACCCGAGGTCCGGAGAGAGCACGGAGATACGGCCGCCGGCGGGTCGACAAGTTTCTGCGTCACGAACCGAGCCGACACCAACTCGGGGTGATACCATGATCGGGTCTCGTCCCCCCCCACTGGGACCCAGGAGGATCACATGCTGACTGCATCGGTCTTGGCCCTGACGCTGCTCTCGGGCCAGACTTGGACGGTTTCCAACGACGGCCGAGCCGACTTCTCCGAGATCGACGACGCGATCGACGACGAGCGCGTCGCCCTCGGCGACATCCTGCTGGTCAGCCCCGGCGAGTACGACGGCTTCACGCTCGACCGGAAGCTGACGATCGTCGGGCAGTCCGGCGCCTCTCGCCCCATCGTGACCGACCCGGTGACGGTGATGGCCTCGATGAAGAAGGGGCTCCTCGAGTCGGGCGGCGACTTCTCCTTCGCCTTCATCGAGTTCCAGGAGGGCGTGACCGTCGTCGGCGGGAACGCGCCCGGCCAGTTCGACAACTGCCACTTCTTCGGCAGCGACGACCACCCGGTCGCGCTCCGGATCGAGAACGCGGCGGAGGTCATGGTGAGCCGTTGCGTCCTCGTCGGCGCCGACGCCGAGCAGGACGACGGGTTCCTCGGGTTCAAGGCGGCGGGACACGCGATCGAGGCGATCTCCTCGAACGTCATCTTCGTCGACTCGCAGGCGACCGGCGGACACGGAGTCGTCGGCCCCGGCCTCCCGCCGAACCCCGGCGGCAGCGGCCTCCGCCTCGAGGGCGGCTCGAAGGTGATGATGGCGGGCGGCGAGATGCTCGGCGGCCCGGCCGGCGGCACGCAGGCCCCCTGCAACCTCGGCCCCGCCGGACACGGCCTCTGGCTCGTCGACTCGATGGCCGACCTGCGCGGCTTCGGCGCGAACGACGACGTGGTCCTCCCGCCGATCTCCCCGTGCGGCCCGGCGGCGTTCTCCGTCTTCGCGACCGGCGAGTCGAGCCACATCCGCCTCGGCGGCCCGATCGGGCTCCGCGGTATCCAGGCGCCGACCGGCGCGCTGGAGGTGACGAACCTCCTGCAGCCGTACCTCCAGAACTTCGGCGACGCGACGCCGGGCTCGAGCAACGTGCTCCAGCTCCGGGGCGAGCCGAACCAGTACGTCGTCTTCTTCGGTTCCCTCGACCCCGAGTCGACCTACGTGTTCGAGGTCGATCAGCCGGTCGGGTTCGACCCGTACAACCTCTTCTTCGTCGCCGCGCTCGTGACGTCGAACCAGCCGCTCGCGCCGGTCGACTGCCCGTACGACGTGCCGGTCGGAGAGCCGATCCTGCAGGGCCTGACCGCGCGCTTCCAGTGCGTGATGCAGGACCAGCCGGCGCAGGGGATGCCGACCAAGGCGACCGCGTCGAACCCGGTCGACGTCGTCATCCGGTTCTGAGTCCGGCGATCGCCCGCGCTCCGCGCCGGGCGGGTCGAACGCACGAGGGGGAGCTTCGCCGCGGCGACGCTCCCCCTCGCGCCGTCTCGGCGACGTCGCGCGGGCGTCAGGACGAGGCCGCCCCTCCGGACTCGACCCACTCGCAGAGGCGGTCGGTCGCGCGGAGGACGCTGGCGCAGCACGTCTCGAGGAACGCCCGATCGAGCTCGCTCGACGCGGGGACGGAGTCGCTGAACGCCAGGGCGTGAGCGCCGTCGAAGTCGACGTACGCGATCCGCGCCGTCAGCTCCTCCGCCGGGCGACCGAACTCGACGCCCGGCAGGATCGCGACGCCGGTCTCGTCGAGGAGCGTGCGGCAGAGGGCGACGCTCGAGTCGATCCCCCGCGCGAGCAGACGCTCGCGGTGCGGCTCGAAGCTCGGGAAGAGGTAGAACCCGCCCTTCGGGTCGGGGAACTCGAGCCCCGCCTGGCGCATCCGGCGCGCGATCGCCCGGCCGAGCGTCCCGAGGACGCGCCTCGAGTGCGTCAGATACTTCTCGATCCGGAGCCCCCCCTCGAACGCCCGCACCGCCGCGTGCTGGATCGGCGCGCTGGTGGCGGTGAACGTCTCGCTGGCGGCGACGGCCATCGCGTCGAGCAGCCAGCGGAGGTCGCGGGGGAACGCGAACGTGCCGAGCCGCCAGCCGCCGGCGCCGCACCACTTCGAGAGGCCGCTGCTGACGATCGTCCCTTCGGGGTAGTAGCGGGAGACCGAGACGTGGCGCCCCTGGTGGTGGATCTCGCCGTAGATCTCGTCGGAGAGGAGGACCACGCGGTACTCCCGCGCGACCCGGGCCAGCCCCTTCAGCTCCTCGCGCGTGTAGGTCGCCCCGGTCGGGTTCGACGGGTAGTTCAGGATCACGACGCGCGGGCGGGTCGGGTCCTCGCGGCAGAGGCGCTCGAGCATCTCCGGCGTCAGCCTCCAGCCGTTCTCGAGCGACGTCGGCACCCACCGGATCTGCCGCCCGATGATCGTCGCCTGCGGCGCGTACGAGACCCAACTCGGGGTCGGGATCACCAGGTCGCCGTAGTAGACGAGCTGGAGGAGGAACATCAGCTCCTTCGAGCCCGGGCCGACGAGGATGTCCTCTCCCGTGAAGTCGACGCCGTCCCGGCGGCGGTGGTACTCGGCGACCGCGTCGCGCAGCTGCGGGAGGCCGCGCACCGGGAGGTAATCCTTCTGATGCGCGTTCGCGCGGAGCGCCTCGACCACGCCCGGCGGCACCGGGAACGGGGACTGTCCGAGGCCCAGCCGGAACACCTCCTTCCCTTCCGCCCGGAGCGCCGCGCAGCGCTCGTTGATGGCGAGCGTCGCGGACTCCGTCAGTCCGCGGACGTTCAGGTTGAGGTGGACCTCCGGCGACTTCTTCTGACGACGACCCACGCGTCCCTCCGCTTCACGGCCCCGCCGCGGCGCCGTCCCGCCGTGGCTCGGCCACTCCGATGAACTCCGCCCCTCGGCGGACGACGAGGTGCAGCCCCCCCACGTGGAACGACCACGCGTCGAGGCGCTCGCAGGTGAACCCGCGGGCCTCGAGGGCCGACACGGCGGTCGGCGTGAACCGGTCCGCCTCGATCAGGACGACGCCGTCGGGCGTCGCGTGGAGGCGCGGCGCCGCCGCCGCCTCGAACGGCGTCTCCCGCTCCAACCGGAGCAGGACCTGAGCGATCCCCGAGAGCATCCGTTCGGAGCCGGTCGAGCCGATCGCCGCCGCCGGCCGCCCGTCCGCGTCGAACAGCAGGGTCGGCGCCGCGTTCGAACGCGCCCGCGCCCCCGGGCGCAGGTAGTGCGGATGCCGCCGGTTCTCGACCTTGAACGCCTTCACGTAGTTGTTGTAGAGGAACCCGAGCGAGGGCGTGAGCACCTTCGCGCCGAACGATCGCTCGAGCGACTGGGTCATCGCCACCGCGTTCCCGTGGCGGTCCATCACCGAGAGGTGCGTCGGCTCGCCCCCCGTGCGCGGACGCCGGTGCGCTCGCCGCCGTTCCTCGCGCGTCCGGCGGATCGCCTCGGCGAGCGCCACCACGCCCGCGTCCCCGTCCGGGTCCGCGAGGAGCGCCGGGCTCGCCTCGACCCGCTCCAGCAACGACAGCAGCGTCTCCCCCCCGCCGGGCGGCGGGAGCGAACGGACGGCGCGGCCGAGGAACGTC
>JAUIEL010000570.1 GCA_030428825.1 bacterium | reverse complement strand
ACGCGCTCGGCGCCCTGCTCGAGGAAAGCCCGCTCGCCCGCTTCGACCTCCTGCCGATCGCGCGAGCCCGCGAGCCGCTCTTCTATCGCACCTCGCTGAAGGTCCCGTTCGGGAAGGTCGGAGACCGCGTCGTCGCCGGGTTCTTCCGCCCCGGGACGCACGGCATCGTCGACCTGAACGAGTGCGCGATCCAGCACCCCGCGCTCACCCGCGTCCTCCTCCGCGCCCGCGCGGCGGCCGCGCGGCACCGGGTCCCGATCTACCACGAGCACCTGCACAAGGGGCTCCTCCGCCACCTCGTCGCTCGGGTCGCCGTCGGCACCGGGGAGGTCCTCGCGGGGATCGTCGTGCGACGGGGCGGCGCGCCGCAGGTCGCCCGGATGGCGCGGCAGATGTTCGACGAGCTGAAGGACGAAGGGCTCGTCGGGGTGGTCGAGAACGAGAACCCGAAGCCGACGAACGTCGTGCTCGGAGCGCGCAGCCGGACGTTGCTCGGGCGGGGCGAGCTGGAGGAGCGCGCCGACGGCCTCGTCTTCCGGACGTCGCTCACGTCGTTCGCGCAGGTGAACGCGGCGCAGGCCGACGTCCTGTACCGAGAGGTCCTCGACCGGCTCGGCCCTCTCGAGGGGACGCGCGTCCTCGACCTCTACTCGGGGTACGGACCGATCGCGCTCCGGGCGGCGCACGCCGGCGCGTCGGTGATCGCGGTCGAGCGGAACCCGAACGCGGTGCGGGACGGCCGGCGCGCCGCCGCGGAGAACGGGTTGGCGGAGCAAGTCGAGTTCCGGACCGGCGACGCCGGCGAGGCGCTCCGGACCGCGGACGCCGAGGGGCTCGACGCGGTCGTCGTCGATCCTCCGCGGCGCGGACTCGGCGAGGAGACGGTCGAGACGCTCCGCGGGCTCGAGGTCCCGCGCCTCGTCTACGTCTCGTGCAACCCGGTCACCTTGATCCGCGACCTCGAACGGCTCGAGGGCGCCTTCCGGCTCCGGACCCTCCGCCCGGTCGACCTCTTCCCCCGCACCGCACACCTCGAGTGCGTCGCCGCGCTCGAGCGACGCTCGCCGCCCGGCTGACCGGCGCGACCTCTTCGCCGGGCCGCTACTCCGCGTCGTCCGAAGGGAGGGGTTGGGCGCAGCCGGCCGCCAGCGGACCGGCCCTCGAGGCCCCGGTGACGTCCTCCGCGACCGCCCACTCCGCGGCCGCCGCGCCGACGATGGCCGACCCCTCGCGCGGCCGCACGATGAACCGGTCGCCGTCCCAGGAGGCGTGGAAGAAGTCGCCGAGCCCCTCGCCGACCGTGTACCCGTCGACCGGGGTGAGGTACGGCAGGCCGTGGACCACGTTGCCGGTCACCGTCACGCCCGCCGCCCCGCCGACGAAGACGATCGACGCCGCGTTCTCGCTGTAGACGACGTTGTTGGCGAACACCATGCCGGTCCGGTTGAACCAGCTCTTCATCGTCGTCGCGATCTTCGAGTTCAGGATCGTGTTGTGGACGAACTGGAGGTCCTTCGTCTGGTCCTGGTGGTCGTGGCTGTAGAACCCCACGGCGCCGTCGATGATGAGGTTGTTCCTGACGATCGCCTCGCCCTGGACCTGCAGCGTGTTGTCGTCGGAGCCGATCAGGACGTTCCGCTCGATCACGTTCACGGGGTTCCCGAACGTGCCGTACGCGATGAGACAGGGGTAGTGCGTGTCGTGGATGCAGTTCTCCACGATCCAGTTCGAGTGGCTCCCCTGCTTCACCTCGATGCCGTCCCCCTGCCCGCCCGTCGAGCCGGTGTCGTGGATGTGGTTCCGCGCGACGATCGAGTCGCGCATGGTGACCGCGCCGCCGTTCGCGCCGAGGTACATCCCCTCGCCGTACCCCGAGGTGTGGTGGATGTGGTTCCGGGTGAGGTAGAGGTGGTCGGTGTCGACGGTGTTCGCGGTCAGGCCGGCGTCCTCCGTGTGGTGGATCTCGCACCGATCGATCCAGACGTTCGAGCCGCCGTAGATCCGGATCCCCATCGAGCCGCCCTCGAACTCGAGACCGCGAAACGCCAGGTACTGCGCCGAACCCGGCGTGGTCGTCCCGACGTTCATGACGTTCTCGTACGCGTTCGGTCGCGTGATCCGAGGGGACGCGCCCTCCGCCGCGACGACGAAGATCGGCGCGGTGCTCGTGCCGACCAGCGGCGCCGTGAAGTGGTTCGAGATCGAGTACGTGCCGTCACCGATCTCGAGCCGGTCGCCCGGCGAGAGCCCGAGGATCGTCTGGCGAAGAAGCTCGCCGTTCTGCGCGTTCGAGAGCGAGTCGTCGTGCTCGAACCCGATCACGGTCGTCGGCGCGACGTCGGCCCAGGGCGGGTCGAACGGCGACGGCCCCTCCGGTTCGGGCTCGAACGTGAAGAACCGGCTCGGATCGACCTTCAGGATCTTCGTCACCAGGGAGACGTGTTTCTTCTCCTTCTTGGCGATCTTCTTCCCGAGCTTGGCGATCCTCTTCTCGAGCTTCCCGACCTCTTCCTCGGCGGCCGCGACCGCCTTCTTCTTCGCCTTCTTCTCCTCCGGCGTCCCTTCCGGCAACGCCTCGGCCGCCGCGAGGGCGGCCTCGGCGTCGACGAGGTCCGCTTCGGCGTCCGTGAGATCCGCGGCCAGAGCCGAGGTCTTCACCTCGTTCTTCGAGAACTTCGCCTCGAGGGCCGCGACCTTCTTCTCGGCCTTGGCCTTCAGGGAGACGGGTTCGACGCAGAACCCGCCCTCGTGCGACGTCGCCGAGGGCGAGATCGACGCGACGAGGACGAAGAGGACGGCGAGCGGGCCGGCCGGACCGACGAGACCGCGCGAGCGTGGCATGTTGCGGATCAATGGGTTTCGAGTGTACGGGCGGGCGGTTCGTGGCGGAAGCGTCCGCCTGTTTCATCGGTGCCGGGAGGGGTCCGCTTGAGGCACCCCCCCCGAACCTCCCGGGAACGGGAGGTCGAATGGTTACCACCTTTGAAACGCGCGCCTAGTAGACTCGGGGTCGTCCATCCTGGCCGGCCCCCCTGGGGTTCGCGCTCACCGTCGAGCGCGACGGCTGCCCGTGGAGCGCCCACGCCACCGGCGCCCGGCGCTTCGATCGCAAGAAGGAGGCTACCTACGTGTCCCGTTCTCTTCCCACGGCTCTCCCGCTCGGGTTCACGCTCCTGCTGACCGGCCTCGTCGCCGACGCTTCCGGTCAGTTCGACAACCAATGGGCTCGGTTCCAGAACGAGTCCTCGACGCGCCTGAGCGGCATCACCGCCGCCCAGCTCTCGAACAACGACAACGAGATCGACCTCGACTTCGGCGACCTCGACAAGAACGGCTACATCGACCTCGTCGGGGTCCGGAAGCAGCCGGTCACGTCGTTCGGCAAGCGGACGAACGTCCTGCTGATGAACTACAACGGCGTGCTGACCGACATGACGACGACGTTCGCCACCGCCAGCGACGTGTCGGGCGACCAGGGGTTCCTGACCCCGACGAACGACCGCGACGTCGAGATCGCCGACGTGAACGGTGACGGATGGCTCGACGTGATCACCGCGCCGGCCCTCTCGCAGGGGACCGAGCCGAAGCACATCGATCATCCGCGCGTCTACATCAACCTCGGCGAGAGCTCGCCGGGGAACTGGAACGGCCTCCGCTTCGAGGACGCCCGCTTCCCGCAGCTGATCGCGTCGGGCGGGGCGATGCCGGGCGCGAACTCGTGCGGCATCGCGGCCGGCGACGTCGACAACGACGGCGACGCCGACCTCTACCTCGTCGACTACGACGCGGGGAACGGCAGCGGCGCCAACGACCTCGGCGACCGGCTCATGATCAACGACGGCAACGGCTTCTTCACGGACGGCAGCACCGCCGCGATGACCTCCGCCATGCTCTCGTCCGCGTTCGGGACCGCCGGCTACATCGCCGACATCAACGGCGACGGCTTCAACGACGTCATCAAGAGCGAGAACGGCCCCGTCGACCTCCGCATCAACAACCCGTTCAACCCCGGGGTGTTCAACATCTTCCAGAGCGTCTACCCGGGCTCGGCGTACCACCACACGATCGGTGACCTGAACGCGGACGGGCGTCTCGACGTCGCGGTCGGCGACGACGGCCTCGACCGGGTGATCTACAACACCGGCAACGACGCGCTCGGCCGCCCGATCTGGGGTCCGGCGATGACGTTCCAGTTCCTCGCCGGCGGCGACGACGGCTTCGGGAACAACAACATCATCCACGACCTCGACGGCGACGGCTGGCAGGACGTGGTGATCACGGACGTCGACGTCGACGTCGGCGGCTGCTCGCGCCGGACGCACATCTACCGCAACCCGGGCGGCACGATCGGCCAGCAGATCACGCTCCGCGAGGAGCGTCAGTCGTCGAGCGGCGGCTGGCTCGGCGCGGTCGGGTTCATGCAGAACGACCTGACCGGCGGCCACGACGTCGTGTCGTTCGACATCGACAACGACGGGTTCGGCGAGTTCGTCCAGTTCAACATCCTGTTCGAGTTCCGCGGCGTCGGCGCGTTCGCGGACGAGGGGCCGGTCGGTTTCCCGGGGTTCCCG
>JAUIEL010000569.1 GCA_030428825.1 bacterium | reverse complement strand
TAGGGTTCGGCACGGTATGTCCGCCACGAGCGACGCGGAGTCCCGGCGATCCCCGCCGGTCCTCCGCGTCCGCGCCCTCTCCCCTGCTCTCTCGTGCTCTCCCCTGCTCTCGTTGCTCCTCCTACGGCACGTTCGTGTAGATCAGGTGATCCGTCGGCCGCACGCTCCCCAGGATCGGGAACGGGTGCGGCCCCGAGATCGGCGCCGTGTAGTTGTCCGCCATGTCGGTGAACGTCTGGAGGACGACGGGGATCGGGAGGATCGGCGTCCAGCCGGCGGTCGTGGTCGCGCCGTAGTCGACCTCGAAGTACCCCTGGGCGTCGCACGAGTCGTAGGTCCGGAAGAGGCCCTCGTTCGCCCAGACGTGCTCGGTCCCCGGGTAGACCGCGGGGTTCGTCCAGCGGCCGATGCTGGCGCTCACCATGTGGACCCACGGGAGCGTCGGGAAGAAGGCGAACTGAGACTGGAACTCGGAGACCAGGCCGGTGGCGTCGGGGCAGCTCCCCTTCCCCTCGAAGAGGGAGACCGAGTACTGCGGCGGCAGGCTCGACAGCGGGCAGAAGCAGCCCTGGCCGAAGTTGGCGAGCATCCCGGTCGAGATCCGCTCCTCGGTGAAGCAGGCCGCGACGCCGGCGACCGAGCCGGTCTTCCGCATCGCCTCGGACACGAGCACGCCGCTCGGGTGGGGGAGGTTGCCGGGGACGAACGGCTGGACCGTGTCGTGCGGGGCGACGATCGCGTAGGAGCGTCCGGGGTGGAACGTGCCCGGTCGGTCGGAGAGGCCCGGCTTGTGGATCATGAAGTCGCAGCCGTGGAAGAGGACGAGCGCGTTGTCGTAGACGAGGGAGCTCGCCGAGCACTCGCGCGAGTAGTCGAGGTAGCCGTAGAAGAACGCGGTCGGGTGGCTCCCCGGCGTCCCGATGCAGGTCGGGACCGGGCAGACGCCCGCGCTGGTCGTGCCGGCGACCGGCGAGAGGTCGACCTTCACCAGGAAGCGCCACGTCTGGTGGAGGCTCCCGGTCGAGTCGACCTCCTCCCAGGTCCGCGTGTAGTCGAGGTGCATCGCACCGCCCATGAGCGGCGCGCCGGTCCCGCCGTCGTAGACCGAGAGGATGCTCGTGAACTGACCGCAGGCGAGCGAAGACGGCGCCGGCGGCGTCCAGTCCATCTTGAGGCTGTTGGTCGTCCCGACGTTGCAGTTGTCCCAGCAGATGCCGAGGCCGGGGAGCCCCGCCTGCGTGAACGGCGGCAGGATGAGCTGGGCCGGCGCGCAGCAGGCGCCGAAGTCGAGGCCGTCGGGGCCGAAGCACTGGGCGTCGGCGCGGGGCGCGGCGGCGAGGGCGGCGCCGGCGAGGAGGGCGGCGAGGAAGGAGCGTCGGGCGAGGGTCATGGACGAACTCCGGAATGGGGGATGAAGACTCGGAAACGACGTCCCGGCCCCAGCAGCGGGCGTGCCGAAGCGGGCCGTCGCGCGGAAAGCACGGCCGGGCCTCGGGTTCCGGATTCGAACGGGTGGGGGAGGCGCGGGCGGGCGCCGCGGTCCGATGCGTCGGGACGCGGCGGGCCGCCGCGATTCGAAGCAGGCGGCTATTCCGGCTTCTTCCCCATCGCCTCGGGGGTGTTCAGGTGCCCGTCGTCGACCCGGAGCCGCTCGACGACCTCGCCCCGTTCGACGTGGCGGTCGAAGATCTCGGCGACGTCCTCGACGGTGACCGCCGCGTACCAGACCTGTTCGGGGTAGACGACGACGGTGACGCCGAGCCCGCACTGGTTCAGGCAGCCGGCGGCGTTCGCCCGGACCCGCCCCTTCAGGCCGCGGCGGGAGATCTCCTCCTTCATGCGGAGGCGGACCTGCTCGGCCCCCTTCGACGCGCAGCAGCCGCGCGGGTGCCCCTCGGGACGCGCGTTCTCGCAGACGAACAGGTGACGCTCGAACTTCGCCATGGTCAGTACCCGTGGTCGACGTCGTCGAGCAGGCGGCGCCCGATCACGACGTGCTGGATCTCGGTCGTCCCCTCGTAGATCCGGAGCGCCCGGACCTCGCGGTAGAGCCGTTCGACGACGTTCCCCTTCAGGACCCCCGCGCCCCCGAACACCTGCACCGCTCGATCGGCGACCCGCTGCGCGGTCTCGGTCGCGGAGAGCTTCGCCATCGACGACTCGAGCGGCCGGGCGGCGCCCTCCCGATCCATCGCGGCGGCGGCGCGGAAGACGAGGAGGCGCGCGGCGTCGAGCTCGGTCGCCATCGCCGCGACGTGGAACTGGATCGCCTGGAACCGGCCGATCGGCTTCCCGAACTGGACGCGGGTCCGGGCGCGGCCGATCGCCTCGGCGAGCGCGCGCCGGGCGAGGCCGTTCGCCGCCGCCCCCACGGTGACGCGGAAGACGTCGAGCGTCCGCATCGCGAGCTTGAAACCCTCCCCCTCCGCGCCGACCCGCCGCCGGGCCGGCACGCGGCAGCCGTCGAACCGGATCGTGCCGATCGGGTGGGGGGCGATCACCTCCTGGCGCTCGACGACCTCGAACCCCGGCGTCCCGGCGTCGACCACGAACGCCGAGATCCCGGCGTGGCCGGCCTCCGGGTCGGTCTTCGCGAACACGGTGTAGAGGTCCGCGACCCCCGCGTTCGAGATGAACGTCTTCGTCCCGTCGAGGACGTAGTCGTCCCCGTCCCGGACGGCGGAGGTCTGCATCGACTGGACGTCCGAGCCCGCCTCCGGCTCGGTCAGGGCGAACGCGCAGACCGCCTCCGCGGAGACGACCTCGCGCAGCCGCGCCCGCTGCTCCGCGTCGCCCGCGAACGCGATCGGCGCCGAGCCGAGCCCCTGCATCGCGAACATCACGTCGGCGAACCCCGACGCGCGGGCGAGCCCCTCGCGGGCGATGCAGAGCGCGCGCACGTCGTACCGGGCCGCCCCGTCCTCGCCGTCGAACGACGGAACGGTCAGCCGGAGGAGGCCGCGCTCGGCGAGGAGGGCGACGTGTCGCCGCGCGAGCGCGTCCTCGTCGCCGCCCGCGGCCTCGATCGCCTCGATCGCGGGACCGAGCGCGGCGACCTCGTCGACCAGGGCGCGGTGCCGGTCCTCGAACCGGACCTCGAGCGCGTCGATCACGACCCGTCCCCGCGCTTGTAGAAGACCGCCTTCCGGCGCGGCTTCGCGGTGAACGCCTCGAAGTACTCCCGGTAGTCCGGCGAGTGCATGCAGATCGCCTGCGCCTGGGCCTCCGCCTCCATCGCCTGGTCGAGCGACATCGACGCCTCGCGCTCGAGCATCGTCTTGGTCATCCGCGTCGCGAACGCCGGCCCGTCCCGCAGCCGCTCCGCGAGCGCGCGCGTCGCGTCGGCGAGCTCCGCCTTCGGCACGACGCGGTGGTACAACCCGTACCGCTCCGCGTCCCGCGCCTCGACGAAGTCGCCGAGGACGAGCATCTCGGTCGCGCGGGCGAGGCCGACGACGCGCGGGAGGAGGTACGCGGCCCCCATGTCCGCGCCGCAGAGCCCGACCTTCGTGAACAGGAACGCGATCCGCGCCTCCTCCGCCGCGACCCGGAAGTCGGACGCGAGGGCGATCACCGCGCCGGCGCCGGCGACCGTGCCGTTCAGCGACGCGACGATCGGCGTCGCGCACTCGCGCATCGCCTTGATCAGCCGGCACGTCAGCCGCGTGAACTCGAGCAGCCCCTCGGCCGACCGCGAGAAGAGCGGGCCGATGATGTCGTTCACGTCGCCGCCGGTGCAGAACGCCGGGTCCTCGCCCGTGATCACGATCGTCCGGACCTCCTCGCGGGTCGCGAGGGCCTCGAACGTCGCGGTCAGCTCCTCGTACACCTGGAACGTCAGCGCGTTCCGCTTCTCCGGACGGGAGAGCGTCAGCGTCGCGATCGCGTCGACCTCCTCGTAACGGAACGACGTGGGGTTCGGGGCGTCGGTCATCACGGCTCCTCGTTCGCCGCCGCGCGGGGGAGCGCCGCGGTCGCCTCGATCTCGATCTTCGCCCCGTCCTCGACGAGGCCCTTCACCTCGACCAACGCCATGGCCGGGTAGTGTCTCCCCATCCGCTCGCGGTACGCCGCCCCGACCTCCCGCAGGCGGTCGAGGTACTCCCGCTTGTCGGTGGCGTACATCGTGAGGCGGACGACGTGCTCGGGGCCGCCGCCGGCCGCCCGGACGACCTCCAGGACGTTGGCGAGCGCGCGGTCGAACTGGGCCACGAAGTCGTCGGAGACGATCCGCTCGTCCGCGCCCCAGCCGATCTGCCCGGCCACGACGAGGAGATCGTGCGGTCCGCGGACCAGCACCCCGTTCGAGTACCCCTTCGGCGCGGGGAACGTCGACGGTTGGATCGGTTCGATCGACATGGTCTTCTCCGGGCCCGGGGTCAGGTCGGCGTGGCGCCGCCGCAGAGGTTGATCGCCTGTCCGTTGATCCCGCGCGCCGCCTCCGACGCGAGGTACGCCACGCACCGGGCGACCTCGTCCGCCGTCACCAGCCGGTGCTGGGGGTTCTGGACCAGCAGGGTCTCGAGCGCCTCCTCCTCGGAGCGCCCGGTCTTCGCGACGATGTTCCGGACCGTCGCGTCCGTCATCTCGGTGGC
>JAUIEL010000568.1 GCA_030428825.1 bacterium | reverse complement strand
TTCCGCCGGCCTCCGCTCAGCGGGACGCGACGGAGAACCCGGCCGCCGCCGCGCCGACCCCGAGGACGAGCTGGAGGAGGACGTTCAGGGCCGCCATCCCGGGCGTCCCCGCGCGCATCAGGGACACGGTGTCGGCGCCGAAGGCGGAGAAGGTCGTGAAGCCGCCGAGGACGCCGACGACGAGGAAGGCGCGGAGGCCGTCGCCGAGCCCGCCGCGCGCGTCGGCGAGCCCGAGGACCACGCCGATCGCCGCGCAACCGACGACGTTCACGGCGAGCGTCCCGAGCGGGAATCCGGTCGGGACGCTCCGCTGCACGAAGCCGCCGAGGAGGAACCGCGAGACCGCGCCGACGAACCCGCCCGCGCCGGCCAGCAGCCACTCGGTCATGCGCGCGCCTGCTCCGACTCCTTCACCGCGTCCGCCGGCACCTCCATGTCGGACGCGCCGTACAGCTCCTGCCACTCGCCCGGGATGAACGCCTCGAGGTGCGCGAGCTGACCCGCCTCCTTGATGAGGTTCCGGGCGATGACGAGCCGCTGGATCTGGTTCGTCCCCTCGTAGATCTGGAGGATCTTCGCGTCGCGGTAGTACTTCGCGATCGGGTAGTCCTCCATGAAGCCGTACCCGCCGAACACCTGCACCGCGTCGGTCGCGACCTTCACCGCGGTGTCCGTCGCGAAGCACTTCGCCATCGCCGCCCGCTTGGTGAGGTTCGACTCGCCGCGGTCGGCCGCCGCCGCCGACGCGTAGACCAGCCAGCGCGCCGCCTCGGTCTGCATCGCCATGTCCGCGAGGAGCTGCTGGACCATCTGGAACGACGCGATCGTCGCCCCGAACTGGCGGCGGCGGTTCGCGTAGACGAGCGCCAGGTCGAGCGCCCCCTGCGCCGCGCCGACCGCCTGCGCCGCGACGCCCGGCCGCGCGAGGTCGAGCGTCATCATCGAGTGCTTGAACCCGAGCCCGGGCTTGCCGCCGAGGAGGTTCTCCTCGGGGACCTTCACCCCGTCGAAGTGGGTCTCGACCACGGGGACGCAGCGGATCCCCATCTTGTCCTCGGTCTTTCCGATCGTGAACCCGTCCCACCCCTTCTCGACCAGGAACGCCGAGATGCGCCGCGACTTCGAGGTCGGGTCGGTCACCGCGAAGACCGTGTAGAGGTCGGCGACGCCGCCGTTGGTGGTCCACTTCTTCTCGCCCTTGATCGTCCAGGCGTCGCCGTCCTTCTCGGCCCGGCAGCGGAGCCCGCCGGCGTCCGAGCCCGCGAACTTCTCGGAGAGGCAGAACGCGGTCAGCATCTCGCCGCGCGCGATCTTGGGGAGGTACTTCTTCTTCTGCTCCTCGGTGCCGCCGACGATCAGCGGGAACGAGCCGAGCGCGTTGACGGCGAACGCGACGCCGTACCCCGAGTCGGCCTTCGCCAGCTCCTCGACGACGAGGCAGAGCCCGAGGACCGAGCTGTTCTCTCCGCCGTACTCGTCGGGGACGAAGACGCCGAGGAGCCCCTCCTGGGCCACGATCTTCGTCGCCTCGTGGTTGTACTCCTGCAGGCGGTCGTACTTCTGCGCCAGCGGACGCACGTACTGGTCGGCGATCTCCCGCGCCTTCTTCTGCCACTGGAGCGCCGTCTCGGGGATCTCGAGGGTCATTCGTCTTCCTTTGCTTCAACCCGGCTCGTCGAGGGGAGGAGAATCCGGAGAGCCTACCAGATCGGCGACGCGCCGCCGAGGGTCAGCGCGTGTACCCGAGCGCCCGGAGCTCGGCGTCGACGTCGGCGTTCGGCGGTCGGCCGACCGGACGCTCCGCGCGGAGGCGGAGCCGGTCGAGCGTCTCGGCGAGGCGCCGCCGGAGGTCCGCCAACCGGACCGGGTCGCTCGGCGCGAGGTCGGTCCGCTCCCCGTCGTCCTCGCGGAGGTCGAACAGCCGCCACGCGGCCGCGGCGGGGAACCGGACCGCGTCGCCGGTCTCGGCGTGGATCACCTTGAACCTGCCCGCCCGGAGCGCGGTGGCGCGCGCGTCGGCGCGATCGAGGGAGAAGAGCCACGGCGTCCCCGACCCCGGCGGCGCGTCGGCCCCGTCGAGGAGCGCCGCCCGCGCGACCCCCGTCGCGCCGTCGAGCGGCGGCAACCCCATCCGGTCGAGGAGCGTCGGCGCCAGGTCGACGAGGTGGAGCGGCTCGGCCTCGACGCGGCCGCGCGGCTCGCCCGGCAGCCGGACCAGGAGCGGGACCCGCAGCTGCTCCTCGTACAGCGTCAGCGCGTGCTGCAGCCCGCCGTGCTCGAGGAACTCCTCGCCGTGGTCGCTCGTCACCACGACCACCGCGTCGTCGAGCCGCCCGCCCCGGTCGAGCCGGTCGAGGAACGCCTCGAGGCGCGCGTCGACCGCCCGGATCGACGCGTCGTACAGGTCGACGAGGTGCCGGACGTCCGCCGGCGACGGCGCGTTCCCGGGCGCCCGCCAGTGGTCCGGCTTCAACGTCTCGTCGAGCCGCCCCCGCCACGGCGCGTCCGGCTCGCGGTCGAACGCGGCGAAGACGTCCGCCGGCGCCCGGTAGCCGTGGATCGCGTAGGTGTGGACGAACGCGAACCACGGGCCGTCCGCGTCCCGCGCCTCGATCCACGCCGCGACGTCGTCGAGGTCCTGCGGCGACTCGAACTCCCGCCGCGCCGCGAGCCCGACCCCCTCCTCGAACGCGACCGGATCGAGCTGGAAGAACCGGTCGAACCCGCCGGAGAACCCGAACGCCGTCGACACATAGCCGCCGCCGGTCCAGGCGGCGGTCGCGTACCCGGCCTCGGACAGGTGCGCGGGGAGGGTCGAGAGGAGGCGCGCGTCGAGCCGACGACCGTCGTTCACCACCCCGTGCTCGACCGGCAGCCGCCCGGTCAGGAGCGACGCGTGCGACGGGAGCGTGTGCGACGACGGCGCGAGGCAGCGCTCGAACCGGACCGCCCCGGCGGCGAACCGGTCGAGGAACGGGCTCGTCGGGCGTTCGTAGCCGTAGCACGACAGGTGATCGGCGCGGAGCGTGTCGAGCGAGATCAGGAGGAGGCTCGGCCGGGACGCCGCGGGCGGCGCGCGGACGATCGGCTGCGCGAGAAGGAACGGCGCGTCGCCTCGGTTCTCGATCGCGACCTCGACCAAGCGGCCGCCGCCGACGGCGTCGGGCCACGGCGCCCGGACGTCCGACCACCCGATCGAGCCCTCGACCTCTCCCTCCGCCGCCTCGCCGTCGACGACGAGACGCCAGCGCGTGGCGGCCCCGTCCTCGGCGGCGATCCCGAACGTCACCTCCCGGGGCCGCTCCGCCGGCGCCACCCGGACCGCGTGCCGGGCGCCCGGGGCGAGCCGGACCGACACCCGCTCCTCCCCGTCGACGATTCGGCGCCCGAGCCGTCCGTCCCCCGGGTCCGCGCCGGCGGACGGGTCCCGATCGACCGTCAGGACCGCGGGGACCGGACCGAGCCGCGCCCCGCGCAGGACGACCGCCAGCACGTCCGGCTCGGCGAGCGGGTGGAGGGTCCAGGTCAACCACTCGCGCCCGCCGGCCGCGACCGCCTCGTCCCGCCGCGCGACCAGCGCGCCGCGGACCGCGTCCCCGGCTAGCCGCCGCCGGATCGCCGCGGCCACCGGCAGCTCCGGACCGCCGAACGCCGGGACCCGCCCCGCCTCGACGATCCGCGCCCGCGCCTCCGCGTCCTTCCGGACCGCGATCGGCAGCGCGAACAGCTCCGCCACGTCGGTCGCGTCCGGCGGCGCCGGGCGCGGGGCGAGCCCGATCGAGACGCGCAGCGGGACGTGCGCCGGCACCGGCACCAGGACCGCGCGCACGTCCGCCCGCACGTCGACGGTCTCGGTCTCCGAGCCGAGCTCGAGGGTGAGGATCGGGGGCGCGACCGCGAGCGCCGGGTCGGCGAGGAGCCGGAGCGCGCCGGATGCGGGCGACGCGGGGACGGACGGCGCGCGGGCGGCGACGTCCGATGTCGAGGCCCGGGGCTCCTCGTCGCCGGCGAAGGGGGAAGCGGCGACCGGCGCCGGCCCGGCGACCGGCGCGGCGGCGACCGGCGGCGCGGGGGCGGTCACCTCCTCGTCGGCCGGCGCGGACCGGTCGTCCCGGCAGCCGACCAGCCCGGCGGCGGCGACCGCCACGACCGCGAGAGGCCGGCGGGGGCTCAGAGCTCGCCGAACTCCGATTCGGGGACCTCCCGCGGCGCCTCGAGGGTCGAGAAGACGATCCGTTGGGTCCCTCCGACCTGTCGGCGCTCGGTCGACCACTTCACGCCTCCCACCTCGGTCCAAGCCTCCCAGGAGAACTCGAGCGGCTCCCGGTCCTCGGGCAACGCGGACGGCTTCCACTCCCAGCCGCGAATCTCGCCGGTCTCGGGGGAGACGTGCAAGCGGTACAGGTCCCCCTCGAGGAGCGCCTCCACGCGCTCCGACACGACGCCGTCCCGTTCGATCCGCGTCGCCAGCCGGAGCTCGACGTCCGGCTCCGCCGCCCGCCAGGGCAGGGCGAGCCACCGGATGTCGTTCAGCGCGTATCCAAAGGCCCGGTCGACGACCGCGGCCCGATCGACCTCGGGGACCTCCGCCCCGTTCTC
>JAUIEL010000005.1 GCA_030428825.1 bacterium | reverse complement strand
TCCGCGCGGTTTCGAGTCGCGCTGCGGGGTCGCTCTCGGAGCCTCGTCCCTCCTCCGGCCCCGCCTCGCCCGCTGCGGACTTCCTCACCCGATTCCGGGATGGAAGAGGGGGAGTCCGGTAGGGACCCATGAGATGGCGCGGACGCGGAGATTCGACGTGGGCCTCGGTTCCCCGCGCCAGCGCCCTTTCGTTCCTCTCCTTCCTCTCGTTCCTCTCCTTCCTTCCCCGTCCGCTATCCTCTCCCCCTTCCCTTCGACTCCGGGAGTCCCCCCGTGCTCAGCCCCCTCGTCTACTGCGGCCCGATGTGGGGTGGCAAGACCGAAGGCCTCATCTCTCGTCTGGTGCGGGCCGAGATCCAGAAGGTCCGGGTGCGCGCGTTCACGCCGGCGCGGAACACGCGGGACGGGAAGAAGGTGATCCGCGCGCATTCGGGGGCGTCGTTCCCGGCGACGAGCGTGACGCACGCGGAGGAGGTCGTGGCGGCGAGCAGCGAGCTCGACGTCGTGGGGATCGACGAGATCTTCATGCTGGAGGGGATCGCGGAGGGCGTCCGCGAGATCTCCCGGCTCGGGAAGAAGATCGTGATGGCGACGCTCGACATGGACTCGGACGGGCAGATCTGGGAGCCGGTCGGGCAGGTCCTCGGGATGGCCGAGGAGATCGTGAAGTGCCCCGCCGTCTGCTCGGTCTGCAAGAAGGACGCGTACTACACCTTCCGTCGCGCCGACGCCCCGAACGCCCGGGTCCTGGTCGGGGCCGGCAACTACTACGAGCCGCGCTGCCGCCCGTGCTGGCATCGCGGCCAGGAGGAGAAGCGCCGGCAGGCGGGACAGAGGGAGCTGTTCCGGACCGCGCCGGAGCTGCCGTCCTAGGACTCGCCGCCCCGGCTACAGCCGGTACGAGAGGCGGATCGTGGCCGGGAACGACTCGGGCTGGAAGACGATGGTCGAGCCGTTCTCCTTGAACGGGACGTCGGTCTCGACCTCGAGGTCCTCGGCGGCGGAGATCTTCTCGTAGAGGATCGCGCGCACGGCCTGGTCGAGGACGAGCGTGTCCTCGACCTCGAGCTCGAGCTCGCCGAAGAGGTACCGGCGGGTGAGCGACGAGCCCTTCAGGACCGTCCCGTCGCGGCGCGCGAGCATCGACGAGTAGACGAGGACGTTGTCGTCGGCGACGGAGACCGACGGGCTGACGTCGAAGTGGCTGGCGTACCGCCCCTTCAGGTCGTCGCGCAGCTTGTTCACGACGTGGCGGAGCGGGTACTCGAGCGCCAGCTTCGTGTTGCCGGCCTTCCGCTCGATGTTCGCGACGTAGAGGCGGAAGCGCATGTCGTGCCGGTTGTCCCGGTAGAACGACATCACGCGCTGCTTGAACGACGGCCGGTCGACCGGCGTGACGACGTAGTTCCCCGGCGCGAGCGACGTCCACTTCGGGATGTTCACCGCGTCCTTCCAGCCGTCCTTGCGCCGGCCGAAGTACGTCAGGCTCCCGCCCCCCGCCTCGCCGCCGAACGAGATGTTGATCGGCTGCTTCTTCCCGCGGACCACGGCGACGTAGTCCGGGCGCTCGACCCGGACGATCCCCGCGTCCTCGAACGTCTCGATCCCGCGCGGCGCCGGCTCCTCCGGGTCGGCCGGGAGGTCGTCGATCACCCGCGCGATCCACGCCACGTGGCCGTTCCAGAAGTCGCGGCACTGGAAGTTGATGGCGTCGCCCCGGTGGCTCTGGACCCCGTGGTCCTTCGGGTCGACGTTCTCGACCAGGCGGTCGTACGCGCGCCGCGCCAGCCAGCGGCAGCCCGGGTCGTCGAACAGCCGCGCCCCCTCGATCAGCGCGTGGACGTCGAACGAGTGGCTCGCCACCTCGTAGTCCGACTCCCAGTACCACTGCTTCGCCTCGTTGCAGAGCGGCTTGATGCCGTCCTTCCCGAACAGCGCCACCAGGAAGTCGAGCGCCCGCCGGACGTAGTCCGCGACCTCCGGCTCGAGCCCCTCGTCGAGGACGCGGTAGACGTACGCCGTGAACCCGATGTGGCGCGAGTGGTAGTACGACGTGATGTCGGACAGCCCGACGTGCTCGCCGTGCTTCTCCGGCGACGGCATGTACGGGATCGAACCGTCCGGGTTCGACTGCTCGATCCACGTCCGCACCGCCTCGCGCGCCCGCTCGCCGTAGCGCGGCCGGTCGAGGACCACCGAGGCGCGCGCCAGCCCGGTCGCCCCCCAGAGGCGCTGGGCCGGGACCTCCTTCACGAGGACCGCCTCCATCAGGTAGCCGCCGCAGACCTCGTCGACCGCGTCCCGGACCTTCCCGGCCTCCTCCTCCGAGAAGAGCTCGGGCACGTCGAACAGGACCTCGGACAGGACGTCGCAGCACGCCCCCGAGTCGATCAGGTTCGAGGCGGCGTTCCGGTGGTCGAGGCTGCCGGGGAAGAAGACCGCCTTGCCGGTGTTCGGGTCCTGCCGCAGCATCGTCAGCGTCCGGAGGACCCGGCGCCGCAGCCGCTCCTTGTAGACGTCGTCGCCGGTCTGCTTCAGCAGCGCCAGGTCGAGGGCGGCCGAATAGACCGTCTTCCCGGTGTGCTCGATCTTGTGGCGCGGGCAGACCGTGCTCCCGTCCGCGGACTCGCGCCCCGCGAACCACTCGGAGATGCCCTTCAGGAATTCGACGCGGTTCAAGATCGCTTCAGCCATACCACACGGGTCCGGGCGAACGGTTTTAGCAGGGTGGAGAACGGCTTCAAAACGGCGTTCGACAGACGAAGCCCCTTCCCCATGAGACGGAGCAGGCCCCCCGACCGTTCCAACCGAGGGAGGATCACGTCGAGATCCGGCAGCGGCTCGAGCCGCTCCTCGCCGACCGGGACGAATCCCGCGCCGCGCAGGAGCTCCCCCACCTCGGCCGGCGCGAGCGGCTCGAACGGCCCGATCAGGTTCGGTTCGGGGACCGGGGAGGTCTCGACCGAGTCCCGTCCCAGGCGTCGGCGGAGCGCGTACGCGGGGCGGTGCCACGACCGACGGCTCGTGTACGCCACCACCAGCACGCCCCCGGGGACCAGCCGCTCCCTCACCTCGGCGAGGAGCGGTCCGCGGGCGGCGCGGGGGATCCCCTCCAGCCGGAACAGGATCGTCGCCGCGTCGAACGCCCCCTCGGCGAGCGGCGGCCGGGGGAGGACCCGCGGCATCACCGGCAGCCCGCCCGACTCGCGCGCCACGGCGACCTCCTCGTCGGCGGAGGCGCACTCCTCGAGGATCGCGTCGGCGCGGTCGGCCGGGAACGGTACGAACGAGACCCGGCCGCCCGCCCGGCGGTTCGCGAAGAACCAAGCGTCGACGCCGACCTCCGCGACCGCGAGCGCCGCCTTCGGCCAGCGCCGATGCAGCCGCTCGGTCAGCAGCCCGGTCCCCGACAGGACGTCGAGCAGCCGCCTCCCCTCGCCGTCGCCGCCGAGCGCCGGCGCGAGCGCGCGCTCGATCGCCGCCTCGACCGGGTCGTGGAACGACGCCCGCGGCTTGTTGTAGCGCGTCCCGCTCTGCAGCTTCCGCTTGAAGTAGAGCGCCAGCTCCTCGAGCGACCAGTCGTTCGGGTCGGGCGACTTCGGGAGGCCGCCGCGCCCCCGGTACCGGTCGAAGTGGACCACCTCGTCGAGCGGGCGCCGCTGCGGCGCGGGGGGCGACGCCTCGTCGCGCGGGTAGCCGAGGCAGACGAGGGCGAGGACCTCGAAGTCGTCGGGGACGCCGAGCCGCTCGCGCACGCGGTCGCGGTCGCCGAGCGCGTTCACCCAGAGCGAGGCGAGGCCGACGCTCGTCGCCTTCAACAGCATCGTCTGGATCGACGCCGAGGCGGACTGGACGTTCGCGAGCCCCTCCTTCGCGAGCTCGCGGTCGTACACCACGAACACCGCGACCGGAGCGATCAGGACCGACTTCACCTCCTCGGCGAGCGCCCGGCGCGTGGCGTCGTCCTCGACCACGACGAAGTCCCAGGTCTGGAGGTTGCAGGACGACGGCGCCCATCGGCCCGCGTCGAGCACCTCGAGGAGGAGCTCCCGCGGCACGGGGCGCTCGCGGTCGAAGCGCCGCACGCTCCGCCGCCGCGCGATCGCCTCGCCGACGTCCATCCCGCCGGCGACGGACCGCGTCCGCCGATCGCTGCCGACCTCGTCGATGATCCGCTCCTCCTGCCGCGCCGAACTACGCCCGGACGCTCGCGCGCCCGCCCTGAACGACCTCTCGCATCTCGCGCGCCAGCCGCGCCGCGAGCCGCTCCAGATCATGGTCCCTGCGGACGATGTCTCGCAAGCCGCGGGCCAGTTCCTCTCGCTCCTCCGCCGCGAGCGCCAGGAGCTCCTGCAGCCGCGCCGCCAACGCCTCCGCGTCGCCGACGGGGAACAGCAGCCGCTCCGCGAGCGGCCCGAGGACCTCCTCGAACGACTCGTTGCACGTGACGACGATCCGGCCGCACGCCATCGCCTCGAGCACCGTCTTGTCGACGCTACCGGTCCGTGACGGGGTCACGAAGAGCGGCGCGTCGAGAAAGACCGATCGGATCGCGTGGTGCGGCACCGGTCCGAGGAAGGTCAGCTGGTCGCCGACCCCGAGCGCCTCCACCCGCGCCTCGACCTCCCGCCGGTACGCGTCGTGGGCGTCGAGGAGCGTCCCCCCGGCGAGGACGACCCGCGGGCGGAGGCCGCGCGCCTTCAGCAGGCCGAGCGCCTCGATCAGCACCAACGGGTCCTTCGCCGGCGCGATCCGCCCGACCACCGCCACGTCGTGCGTCGGCGCCGGGTCGTCCGGCGTCGGCGGCGCGAACGCGGACGTGTCGATGCCGTGCCCCGTCACCACCTTCTTGTCGCTCGGCAGTCGAAACGACCGCTCGCTCGCCGTGAACGCCCGCCGGATCAGCGGCTCGGCCATCCGGAGCGACCAGTCGACCCCCTTGTGCGTGTACCACAGGAAGAGCGGGATCCGCCGCGGCAGCGCGAACGGCGCCGCGTAGACCGCGTACCGCGGGACCATGTGGGCGAGGATCGCGTCGACCTCGCCGCGCCGGCACGCGCCCCCGACCACGCGGGAGAACCCCCTCAGCTTCTGCAGCGTCGAGTCGACCCGCTCCTTCCCGAGCGAGCGGACCTCGACGTTCCCTGGAAGGTCGACGCGGCCGGCCCGGAGCGGGGCCGCGATCACGTGGTCGACGTGCCGCGCGAGCGCCGCGATCCAGCCGTGCGCGAAGCCGAGGATCGGGTCGTCGAGGTCGAGCGACTGGGTGAGGAAGAGGAGCCTCACCCGCGCGCCTCGGCGGCGAGGCGGTGGAGCTCCTCCGCGTAGTTCCGGATCATCGCGACGCGCTCGAACGGCCGGACCGCCTCCCGCCCCGCCGTCCCCATCGCCGCCGCGCGCGCGGGGTCGTCGAGGACCGCCTCGATCCGCTCCGCCAGCTCGGCGGCGTCCCAGCCGAAGAAGAGGCCGTTCTCGCCGTCCCGGACCAGCTCGGTCATGATGCCGACCGGCGTCGTCACGACCGGCGTGCCGCACGCCATCGCCTCGCACGTGACCCGCGGCCCGCCCTCGCTCGTCGACGCGCAGACGAGCATCCGGGAGCGGGCGTACGCCGTCGCGAGGTCGTCGACGGTCGGGAGGAACCGCTCGTGCGTCACCTGACCCCGCACGCCGTGACGCTCGGCCGCGGCGAGCAGGTCGCCCTCGAGCGGCCCCGTCCCGACCAGCAGGAGAGTCACCTCCCGTCCCATCTTCCGCAGCCGTCCGAGCGCGTCGATCACGAGGTCGAACCGCTTGTTCGCGACCAGGCGTCCGACGACGACGACGTCGAACGTCTTCTCGACCTCGCGCGGGCGGAAGACGTCGAGGTCGAGGTAGAGCGACGGGATGACCCGGATACGGTCGTCCGGGACCCCGAACGAGGCGAGCACCTCCTTCGCCTCGACCCGGTTGACGACTCGGATCGCGGCCGCCTCCTTCGCGGCGGTCCGGACCCAGACGCGGCAGAGGAACTTCTCGATCCTCTCCCGGAAGCTCGCCGGCCGCGGGTGCCCGGGGACGTGGTGGATCTCCGAGAGGAACGGCAGGCCGAACTCCCGCTTCAGCCGGACCGCGGCCCGACCGTTGTAGAAGGTGCCGTAGTCGTGGCTCGTGGCGATCCGGTACGACCGCTCGGCGAGGAGCGCCCGCGCCGTGGAGAGGATGTGGCCGACCTGCGCGGTCCTCCCCCCGCTCGCGGGGTGGAGACGGACGTTCTCGAACAGGTCGCGCGTCGTGACCGGCCCGTCCGGTCGCGGCGAGATCACGTCGATCCGATCGAAGTGCCGCGCCAGCTCCTCCAGCACGCCGTGGAACACCCCCCGCTTCCCCGTGGCGAGCACGGTGTCGCCGGAGAGCATCAGGAGATTGCCGCGCTGGTCGCCGTCGTCGGACATGGACGTGCGAGCGTACCACCCCGATCCCGAGACACGAGCCCGCCGGTCCGAGTCGGGACCGAGGGCCTCTTCACTCCACGCCGGATCTCGCGAACCGTCCCCTCGTCGCCGGGTGGAAGAGGTAGACGAGGCCGACGAGGAGCTGGAGGTCGATCAGGAGGGAGAACGGGAGGTCGTCGCCCGTGAGTCCGGCGGGGACCGGGAACCCGTCCCGGATCCAGCGCACGAGGATCGCCGCGAAGTAGACCGCGAGGAGCACGATCGCGAGTCTCCGCGCCCATTCCCGCTCGCGCCAGAGAGCGACGCCGGTCGCGGCCAACAGCGCGCCCTGGACGAGACGGAGCGCGAGCAGGCCGCGCTCCCCGTCGGCCTCGTCGCCGGCGAAGAGGAGGACGGCGACGACGAGGGAGACGAGGCCGACGAGGAGGAAGCAGAGGCCGACGAACCAGACCGAGCCGGCGCGCCACTCCTCGCCGGCGCGCTCCCGCTCCACCGCCTGCCGCCGCTCCAGGGACTCCCGCCGGGAGAATCGCTCGGCCCGCTCGGTCATGTCCGCTCCCTCCTCGCGGCCGACCCGGACCTCCCCGACCCGGCCGCGAGCCATCCTACCCTCGCCCCGCGGGCCCCGCCTCAGGGCCGCGCCGGCCGGACGAGCCGGTCGACGCGCTCGGAGAGGAGGACCGCGCCGCCCGGGTCGGTCGTGGCGGCCTGGAGGAGGATCGGCGCCGGAGGGCCCTCGGGGAGCCACGGAGGGACCGGGACGGCGAGGGTCGCTCGCGCCCGCGGCCCGAGGACGCCGACGAAGAGCGGGAAGAGCGCGCCCGGGTCGAGCAGGAGCGGCGCGCCGCCGGTCGGGACGAACCCGGGGGCGCCGGAGAGGAAGACGCCGTACGGCGCGAACGGCGTCGTTCCGACGACCGTCCACCCGAACGACCGCCCCCGCTCGAGCGCCGTGGTGACCAGCCGGACCGTCCCCGGCGCCGGGGCGCCGACCTCCGCGTCGGAGAGCGTCAACGGGACCGCCGGCTGACCGCCGACGCGATACGCCGCGCCCGGCAGGACCCGCAGTACGATCCGCTCGTCCCCCTCGAGGAGCCCGTCTGCGGCCGGGTCGAGGAGGACGTGGTGTGTCGTCGCGCCGGCCGCGAACGTCGCCGTCCCTCCGACGGGACCGAAGTCGAGCCCCGGCGTCGCCTCGCCCTCCCACGCGAACGAGACGGTCAGCGGCGCCGTCGCGTCCCCGGTCCGCGTCAGCAGGAACGCGTTCGAGAGACCGTCCGTCTCCGCGAGCCCCTCGCTCTCGACGGCGACGCAGACCTGCGGGAGCGCGTCGACGTCGTCGTCCTCGATCCGGACCCACGCGCTCCGGGACGCGCCGATCGCGTAGTCCGGCCCCGCGTCGATCGTCACCACGACCGTCTCGAGCCGCTCGCTCTCCGCGTCGTCGATCGTCGTCACCGGGATCGGCGCGCTCGCGCTCCCGGCGGGGATCGTCACCGTGAACCCGAGCGGCAGATGGTCCTGGAGCTCGAGCGCGCGGCCCGCGCGATCGATCCGGACGGTCAGGGGCGCGGCGGTCGGCCCGGTCCGCGCCACCACGAACGCCGCCCCGTCGGACGTCCCTTCGACCGCCGTGTCGTCGACGGCGACGACCGTCACCACCGGGAGACCGGCGTCCGACTCGTCGTCCGCGATCAGGAGCGTCGCGGACGCGGCGCCGCTCGCGACGGCGTGGTCGGCCGCGGGGACGAGGGCGAGCACGATCGTCTCCGCCCCCTCGACCCGCGCGTCGTCGATCGCGGCCGGAACGACGTCGACCTCCGCCTCCCCGACGTCGAGGACGACCAGCGTCCCGAGCGGCAGGAAGTCGACCCCCTCGCGCGCGCTCCCGCCGACCGCCACCTCGACGACGAGCGGCGCCGCCGTCGAGCCGGTCCGCGAGATCCGGAACCGGCCGCCGGCCGCCCCTCCCTCGTCCACCGGCGGACCGATCGCCTCGATCGAGACGGTCGTCCCCTTCGGCGCGCCGAGGTGCTCGACGAAGAAGTCCCGAAGCGCGGGGTTGTCGAACCCCGGCCCGCCGTGGCTCCCGTCGATCACCGGACGGAACTCGACGTCGACGCCGACGCCGAACCGCGCCTCCCGGACGAACCGGTCGCTCTGCCCGTACGGGACGACCGGATCCGCGGTGCCGTGCTGGACGTGGAACGGCGGATCGTCGCGCGACAGCCACGTCCCCGGGTCGGCGGACGCCACGTGCATCGGGACCTCGCGGATCGGGGCGCCGAGCAGCTCCGATTCCGACGAGGTCGCGTCCTCGTGCGACTTGAACGACGGGAAGGCGTCCATCCAGAGGAAGTCGGTCGGGCCGAAGAAGTCGCCGACCGCCTGGACCCGGCTCGAGAACGAGAGGTTCCCGCCCGTCGTCCCCTCGAGGTCGAACGTCTCGCCGCCGAGCTCGACCGCTCCGACGCCGCCGGAGGTGCCGAGGAACGCCGCGAGATGTCCGCCGGCCGACCCGCCGAACACGCCGAACCGCTCCGGGTCGAGCCCGTACGTCGCGGCGTTCGCGCGCAGCCACCGGACCGCGCCCTTCACGTCGTGGATCTGCGCGGGCCACTTCGCCTGGCCCGAGAGGCGGTACTCGATGCTCGCCAAGGCGAACCCGGACTGCAGCAGGAAGAGCCCGCCGGGGTTCTCCTTCGACCCCGCCTTCCAGCCGCCGCCGTGGACGTGGACGACCAGCGGCATCGGGGCCGGGACGCCGTTCGGGACGTACAGGTCGAGCTCGAGACTCTCCGTTCCCTGCTCGGTCGGGACGACCGCGAACGTGAGGTCGGAGTGCTTGGTGAAGAGCTGCGCGCTCGCCGGGGGAGCGAACAGCGCGGCGGCGACCGCGACGAGCGGCACGAGCGGGACGGACGGAGCGGGGCGATGACGCACGGTGAGGAACCTCCGGGGGAGCGAGGGACACGGGCAGGCGCCGTCGCGACGGCGGCGGCCCCCGGAGGAACCGGCGCGACGGCCGGAGGTGGCGGCCCGATCCGATTCGATCCGATCCGATCGGTTCCGCTCCGAGGTCCGGCGCCCCTCCCCCGGGCCCGGCCGTCACGGGACGGCGAACGCCACTCCGTTCGTGTTCGCGAATCCGCCCGCGCCGCCCGCGTCGGCGACGAACGCCTGGACCGCGAACGGACCCGGCGGCGCGCCGGCGGGGATCGCGGTGGAGAACGCGACCTGCCCCGCGCCCGCGCCCGCGCCGCTCCCGGTCGCCGGGAACGGCCCGACCAGCGGGGAGAGCGGCGGCTGGACCAGGAGGACGCATCCGAACCCCATCGGGAGCGCCGCCGTCCCCGGCCCGACGACGAGGAAGACCGGCGCGCCGCCGAGCGTCTGGTCGACGGTCACCGACGCCGTCCCCCCGACCGCCGGGCTCCCCAGGACCTCGAGCGACGGGACGACGCCGCCCGTCCCGGCGCACCCGTCCCCGAACGGCACGAACGGGCGCTGGCGCCAGACCTCCGTCGACGCGCACCGCGCCGCGACGACGTCCTTCTTCCCGTCGCCGTCGACGTCGAACACGGCGACGTCGTGCGTCCCCTTCATCTGGTCCGGCGGGATCGCCCGCAGCTCCTCGACGAACGTCACGTTCGGGACGTCGCCGCGGTTCCGGTAGACGTGCATCCGCCGGAAGCAGCCGGGGACGTCGACGTCCATGTCGGTGATCAGCACGTCCGGGAAGCCGTCGTCGTCGAGGTCGGTCGCGTACGAGTTGCCGCCGAAGTCGAAGCCGAGGAACGGGAACTGGAACTCGACGAACGTCGCCTGGCCGAGCGCGTCGTTCCCCTGGTTCAGGAGGTACCGGTCGGTGCCGTTGTCGGTGACGATCAGGTCCTCGCGTCCGTCGGCGTTCAGGTCGCCGGTCGACACGGAGTAGCCGTTCTTCGGGAACGCGTAGACGACGTCGTAGAGGTTGAACGTCCCGACCTGGTTCGGGTCGTTGTAGGCGATGGCGATGTGGAGCGGGTTCAGGTTCGACGACTGCTTCACGAGGTCGTTCGCGCCGTCCCCGTTCATGTCCGCCACCGCCCCCGCCGCGCCGTACGCGGACTGGAACATCGGCGGGGTGAGCGCGGTCGTGGTGAGGTCGGTGAAGAAGCCGAACCCGTCGTTCACGAGCAGGCGGTCGTCGTAGTCGAACGTGCCGGTCCACGGGGGCGACTCCGACTTGTCGAAGTCGGTGAACCACAGGTCGGGCGACCCGTCGCCGGTGACGTCGCCCGCCGACACGGAGGCGAAGAGCGGCCCGACCGTCGGGTGCATCCGCGGGACGCGCGCGTCCTCGTTCCGCAGCCCCGCCCAGGAGCCGCCGGCCGCGCCGAGGTTCACGTAGACCCGCGGGTGCGTCAGGTGCTTCGCCTCGTTCAGCCCGAACGCCACCGCGGTCACCACGTCGAGGAGCCCGTCCGCGTCGACGTCGACGATCGTCACGTCGCGGTCGCGGGTCGGGGTCAGGAACCCCTGGTCCCCGGCGACGTCGGACGCGCTCGCGAGCGCCGCGGTCCGGTCGACGAGCACGCCGTCGAGGGCGTGCCCGTCGGCGATCCCCTCGTTCACGAACAGGACGTTCGGCCGGGCGTCGAGCGTGTACGCCCCCTTGCGGGCGACGACGAGGTCGAGGTCGCCGTCGAGGTCGAGGTCTCCGAAGGCGAGGCTCCGCTCGGAGGAGTCGGCGGTGCTCGTCGCCGGCGGGTTCGATCCGAGCCGGGCCGCGGACTCGTCGTCGAAGACGATCCACGGGTCGGAGGCGACGAGGGGCGACGCGAGCAACGGGACCGCCGCGAGGGCGGCGAGGGCGGGAGAGCTCCGCATGGTTCCGGCCTTTCGGGATCAGCGGCGCGTCGATCGTACCGCCCGACGCCCTCCCGGGGCGACTCTCCCCGGGCGCCTCGGGCGCCCGCGCGGCGAACGCCTCGGCCGTCGCGCGCGGCGTGATGTACCCGAGCCGACGAAGGAGGACGAGCGTCGCCGCACGCCACGACGTCCTGCTCTCCCTCGGCGACGGGCCCCGGCTCGGGGTTGATAGGTTGGAGGGCCCGGCCGACGGCGCGTGCCCGGCCGGGTCCGTCGAGACGCGAGGAGGCGACGCGCGCCGATGCCGCCCGACCGCTGGGAGCGACTGGAGGCGATCTTCCACGACGCGCTGGAGCGCCGCGCGGAGGAGCGGGAGGCGTTCGTGGACGCGGCGTGCGTCGGCGACCGCGGGCTCGCCGCCGAGGTGCGGCGGATGCTCGCGGCCGACGCCGACACCGAAGGGCTGGTCGCGCCGCCGCCCGGCGCGCTCGCGCGGGAGGTCGCCGCCGCCGCCGTGCTCGCGGTCGGCGACCGGGTCGGTCCCTGGCGCGTCGTCCGCCCGATCGCCTCCGGCGGGATGGGGTCCGTCTTCCTCGCGGAGCGGGACGACCGGCGGTTCGAACAGCGGGTCGCGATCAAGGTGATCCGACGGGAGCTCGTCGCCGACGGGACGACGGAGCGGTTCCGTCGCGAGCGCCGGCTCCTCGCGCGGCTGCGTCACCCGAACGTCGCGCGGCTCCTCGACGGCGGCGAGACGGACGACGGTCGGCCGTACCTGGTGATGGAGTACGTCGACGGCGAGCCGATCGACGCGTACTGCGACGGCCGGCGCCTCCCGATCGAACGACGGATCGACCTCTTCCGCGACGTCTGCGCCGCCGTCGACGACGCGCACCGGAACCTCGTCGTCCACCGCGACCTGAAGCCGTCGAACATCCTGGTCACCGCCGACGGGACGCCGAAGCTCCTCGACTTCGGGATCGCGAAGCTCCTCGAGGGACCGGACGAACTCGAACCCGACCTGACGCGGACCGGCAACCGACCGATGACCCCCGGCTACGCCAGCCCGGAGCAGGTCCGCGCCGAGCCGACGACCACGGCGTCCGACGTCTACTCGCTCGGCGTCGTGCTGTACGAGCTCCTGACCGGACACCGGCCGTACGGCCCGGGCGCCACGGCCGGGTACGAGCTGGAGCGGGCGATCTGCGAGACGACGCCGACGAGACCGAGCGACGCCGTCGTCGAGCCGACGGACGGATCACGCGAGCGCCCGCCCGACGCGGTCGGCCGGCTCCGCTCCGCCCGGCCCGAGTCGCTCCGCCGGCGCCTCGCCGGCGACCTCGACAACATCGTGCTGCGGGCGATGCACAAGGACCCGTCCCGCCGCTACCCGTCGGCCGGCGCGCTCGCGGACGACCTCCGGCGCCATCGACAGGACCTCCCCGTCGCCGCGCGCCCCGACTCGGTCGGCTACCGGGCCCGGAAGTTCGTGCGGCGGAACCGCCTCGCCGCCGCGATGATCGGCGTCGCGGCGGCGGCGGTGGTCGGCGGCGCCGCCGGCGCGGTCCGCTGGGCGATCGTCGCCGAGCGGGAGCGCGAGCGGGCGGCGGAGGCGGCGCGGGGGGAGCGCCTGCAGACGGACCGCTTCCGGGCGGTGAACGCGTTCCTCGGCGACCTCCTCTCCGCCGCGAGCCCGGCCGGGCTCGGCACCGACGTGCCGGTCGGCGCGGTCCTCGACCGGGCCGCCGCGCGGATCGACGACGACGTCGACGACCCGTCGGTCGAGCTGGACGTCCGCCTCACGATCGGACGGACGTACTCGGCGATCGGGCGGCACGCGGACGCGGCGCTCCAGTTCGAGGCCGCCCTCGCGCTCGCCCGGACGCACCTCCCCGCGGACGACCCGGCGCTCGTGCCGATCCTCGACCTCCTCGCCGGCGAGCGGATCGACACCGGCGCGTACGACGAGGCGGCGGCGCTGCTCGAGGAGGCGCGAGAGCGGATCGGGGCCGACGACTCCCCGTCCCGTCCGAGCGTGACGAGCCGGCTCGGTCACGTCCACGCCCTCCGCGGCGAGCTCGACGAAGCGACGCGGTTGCAGCGGGAGGCGGTCGCGATCGCGCGACGGCCCTCGATCGCGCCGGTCGAGCGCGCGCGCACGCTCGGCGCGCTGGCCGCCACGCTGTCGCTCCGGCGGTCCGACCTCGCCGAGGGGGAGGCGCTCCTGCGCGAGGCGATCGACCTGTTCCGCGCCGCCGAGCCGGAGAACCCGAGCGTCGACCTCTACCGGGCGGCTCTCGCGCGCAACCTCCTCGCCCAGGGGCGCGTGCTCGAGGTCCGCGCCCTGCTCGAGGAGATCGTGCCGGCGATCCGGCGCCACGGCGGCCCGGACCATCCCGACCTCGGCCCCGCCCTGGTCTCCCTCGCCCGAGCCTGGACGTCGCCGCCGGACCGGGACCTCGTCCGCGCGGAGGCGCTCCACCGCGAGGCGCTCGACCTGCATCTCCGCGTCTTCGGGCGGGAGCACCCGGACACCGCGGCGCACCTCGCGAACGTCGCCCTCGTGCTCCGCCTCCGCGGCGACTTCGCGGCGGCGGAGGAGCTCACCCGCGAGGCGATCGGGCGGCGGCGGGAGGCGTTCGGGGACGACGACGACATGCTGGCCTCGCTGCTGAACAACCTCGGCGGCATCCAGGCGGAGACCGGCGCGATCGACGCCGCGCGCGAGAGCCTCCGGGCGGCGCTCGAGATCAAGGACGACGCGGGACGCGAGGACCCGGAGACCGGCAGCATCCTGCACGGGCTCGGCTACGTCGCGTGGCGGTCCGACGACGCGGCGGCGGCGCGCGCGTGGTTCGAGCGGGCGGTGGCGGTGCGCGAGCGCGTGCTCGGGGCCGGACGCGCGCCGACCGAGTCGTCGCGATACTGGGCGGCGCGCGCGGCGACGCGCGCGGGGGACGACCGCGCCGCGATCGCGCACCTCCGCGAACACGAGCGCCACCACGACGCGCTCCCGAGAGAGGCCGGCGCCGCCGCCCGGCGGCTGCTCGGCGCCTGCCTCACGAGGATCGGCGCGCACGAGGAAGCGGAGTCGATCCTCCTCGCGGTCCTCCTCGCCGCGCGCGAGCACGGCGACGACGACTCCTCCTCCGTCCGCCGGACGGCCCGCGCCCTGGTCGAGCTGTACGAGGCCTGGGAGCGCCCCGAACGCGCCGAGCCGTTCCGCGACCTCGCCGGACCTCCGGACGACTGACCGTCCGATGACGGACGGTCGGACGACGGCCGTCCGGACGAACGGATCCTCGCGACCTCCCCGTCGACCACCCGGTACGATCCTCGCCTTCGACGTTCGGGACGGTCGGCGCCGGCGCTCGACCGCCTCCCGGGGAGACCGGCGCCATGAGCCCGACCGCGACCCTCGTCGTCCTCCTCGCCGGCGTCCTCGTGCTGCTCGTCTGGCCGCCGGTCCGGATCGAGGTCACGGCGCTCGCCACGATCGCGGCGCTGGCGCTCACGGGGATCGTGTCGCCCGCCGACGCGTTCTCCGGACTCTCGAGCCCGGCCACGGTCACCGTCGCCGCGATGCTCGTCCTGAGCGCGGGCGTCGAGCGCTCGGGGGCGATGGACACCCTCGCGGCGCGGCTGGTCCGCCTGGCCGAGGGCGGGGAGACGCGGCTGCTGATCGCGCTCCTCGTGCCGACGGCCGTCCTCTCCGCGTTCGTGAACAACACGCCGATCGTCGCGTTGATGATCCCGGTCACCCTCGCCCTCGCGCGCCGCACCGGGATCGCTCCGTCGCGCGTCCTCCTCCCCGTCAGCTACGTCTCGATCCTCGCCGGGACGTGCACCCTCGTCGGCACCAGCACGAACATCCTCGTCGACTCGCTCCATCGCGAACACGGCGGACCGGGGTTCGGAATGTTCGAGTTCGCCGCGCTCGGCGTGCTGTACCTCGTCGTCGGCGGCGCGTACGTCCTGCTCGTCGGCCCGCGCGTCCTCCCGCGCCGCACCGGCCTCTCCGAGCTCCTCCCCGCGGCCGGGACCGACCGGTTCGTCACCGTGGTGACCGTCCCCGAGGGGAGCGGCCTGGTCGGGAAGCGGCTGGAGTCCGCGCTCGGCGGGGCGGACGAGACGAAGGTTGTGGAGGTCGTGCGCGACGAGGTCCCGATCCTCGGGCCGGCGCCGGAGTTCGAGCTCCGCGCGGGGGACGTCGTCCTCCTGGAGGGGAGCGCGCGGTCGATCCACGGCCTGATCGAGCGGAAGGGCGTCGAGCCCGGGACGGCGCTGGCGGACGACCGCCGCGTCCGGATCAGCCGGGTCGACCTCCGGATCGCGGAGGCGGTGGTGACGCCGACGTCGTCGTTCCGTCACCGGCGCGTGCGGGACCTCGGACTGAGCCGGCGGTTCGGGATCCAGGTGCTCGCCCTGCGGCGGCTCGGCCGTCAGCACCAGTACGACCTCGGCTCGCTCCGGATCCACTCCGGCGACGTCCTCCTGGTGCAGGGCGAGCCCGCGTCGCTCCGCGCGATCCAGGAGGACGGCGACCTCCTCCTGGTCGAGGGGGCGGAACGCACGCTCAGCAAGCCGCGGAAGGCGCCGCTCGCGCTCGCGATCCTCGCCGCGGTGGTCGCCCTCGCCGCCTTCGGCGCCGCGCCGCTGCCGGTGCTCGGCGTCGCCGGCGCCGCGGCGATGCTCGTGACCGGCTGCCTCGACCCGCGCGACGCGACGCGGGCCCTCGACCCTTCGGTCCTGCTCCTGATCGCGGCCACGATCCCGCTCGGCACGGCGATGGAGGAGGTCGGGCTCGCCGCGCGGATCGCGGGGACGATCGCCGAGCTCGGCGACGGGCTCGGGATCTTCGTCCTCGTCGGCGCGGTCTACCTCGTGACGAGCCTCCTGACCGAGGTCGTCTCGAACAACGCCTCGGCGGTCCTCCTCGTCCCGATCGCCCTCGGCGTGGCGGAGGGGCTCGGGATCGATCCGAAGCCGCTCCTGGTGGCGATCGCCTTCGGCGCCAGCGCCAGCTTCGCGACGCCGATCGGGTACCAGACGAACACCCTCGTCATGGGGCCCGGCGGCTACCTCTTCCGCGACTACGTCCGGTTCGGCGCGCCGCTGAACGTGCTGACGTGGCTGACCGCGACCGCGTTCATCCCGCTCCTCTGGCCGGCCTGATCCGGTCAGCCCCCGCGCGCGAGGCGGTCGTACAGCGCGCGGTGCTCCTCGACGACGCGGTCGAGACCGTGCCGCTCGAGGACCCGCGCGCGGCCGGCCGCGGCGAGCCGGCGCGCGAGCGGGAGGTCGGTCAGCACGCGCGCGAGCGCGAACGCGAGGGACGACGGATCGCCCGGGGTCGAGAGGAGGCCGGTCTCGCCGCTCTCCACGAGGTCCGGGACGCCGCCGACCGCGGTCGCGACGACCGGCGCCTCCGCCGCCATCGCCTCGAGGAGCGCCAGGGGGAGCCCCTCGTTCCGGGACGACAGGACGACCGCGTCGGCGCCCGGGAGGACGTCGGGGAGGTCGTCGCGGAAGCCGTGGAACCGGGCGACGATCCCCTCGCCGAGCCGCCCCGCCCGCGCCTCGAGGGCGTCCCGGAGCGGACCGTCCCCGAGGAGGTGGACCTCGAGCGGTCGGGTCGCGGCCGGGACCCGGTCGAGGGCGTCGAAGAGCAGCGCGTGCGCCTTGATCGGGACGAGCCGCGCGGGGACGACGACCACGCGCGCGGCGTCGCCGCGGACGTCGAGGAGGCGTCGGGCCGCCTCGCGACGCGCGGCGTCCGGGGGCGGGAAGCGCGCGAGGTCGATCCCGTTCTCGATCACCGTGAACCGCTCGCGCGACGCGACCCGGTGTCGGTCGACGAGGTCGTCGGCGACCCGCCGCGAGACCGCGACGAGCCGGTCGGTCCGCCGGGCGAGCCGGCGCTCGAGGAGCCGGAACGCCGCGGTGACCGGCCGGGAGAAGTAGCCGTCGAGGACGTGGCCGTGGAACGTGTGCACGATCCTCGGCGTTCGCGCGAGCGCCAGCGCCGCCTTCCGGCCGAGCGCCCCGGCCTTCGCCGCGTGCGTGTGGACGACGTCCGGCCGGAACTCCTCGAGCCGCTCCTTCAGCGCGCGGTACGCCACGAGGTCCGCCGGCGAGAGGGAGCGGCGGAGCGCGTCGATCCGCTCCACCCGGAACGACCCGGACTCGAGCAGCTCCCCCTCCCGCGCGCCGGCCGCCCCGACGAGGAGGAGGGTCTCGTCGCCGCCGCCCGAGAACGCCTCGGCGAGCGCCCGGACCGTCCGGGCCGGCCCGCCGACGTTCGCGCGGCCGAGGATGCGGGCGATCCGGGTCACGACGCCGCCTCCCGGTCGATCCAGCGGCGCGCCCAGGCGTCGAGCACGAGGAGGAGCCAGAGGTACGACGACCAGTCCTCCCGCCCCGACGCGTGGCGATCGAGGAGTTCCGCGGCCGCGCCGTCCGCGAGCCACCGGCGGGCGCCGAACCGGTCCGCCAGGAGACGACGGCGCGCCTCGTCCCGCAGCGGTCCGCGGAGCCAGCGCGCCAGCGGGACGCCGAACCCGCGCTTCCGCCCCCGGGCGACCGCCTCCGGGAGGAGGTCGGCCGCCAGCGCGCGCGGGAGCGTCTTCGTCCCCCGACCGTTCAGGAGCGCCGCCGGGAGCCGCGCCGCCCGCGCGACGATCGACGGGTCGAGCCACGGCGACCGGACCTCCAGTCCGACCGCCATCGACGCCCGGTCGACCTTCACCAGGAGATCGTCGGGGAGGTACCGGAGGAGGTCGTACGAGAGCGCCCGCCGCAGGGGGGACGACGTCGCGGGGAGCCCGGCCAGCGCCTCCCCCTCCGGGTCGAGCGAGGCCGTCGCGGCGAGCAGGTCGGGGTGGAGGAAGCGGGCCCGCTGCGGCGCGCGGAAGAACGTCTGCCACGCCAACGTCCGCTCGGCCGGGTCGAGGCCGAGCGCTCCGGCGAACCTGCGGAACGAACCGCACGCTCCGCGGCCGGCCGTCCCGTTCGCCGCCTCGCCGACCGCGCGCGCCAGGAGTCCGCGCAGCGGCCGGGGGGCGACGCGGTCGAGACGCGCGGCGAGGACCGCGGCGCGGTGCCGGCGGTACCCCGCGAACGGCTCGTCGCCGCCGTCGCCCGAGAGGACGACCGTGGCGCGCCGTCGCGCGAGGCGGCAGAGGCGCAGGGTCGGCACGGCGGACGGGTCGCCGAACGGCTCGTCGTACGTCGCCGCGATCTCGTCGAGCGCCGCGGTCGGATCCGGTGCGGGGAGGAGCTCGACCACCGGCTCCGCGCCGAAGCGCTCCGCGGTCGCCGCGGCGAGCCGGCGTTCGTCGTACGCGGCGTCGTCGAAGCCGATCGTGAACGCCGGCGGGCGCAGGTCCGGCGCGACGTCCCGCAGCGCGGCGAGGACGAGCCCGGAGTCGATCCCTCCCGAGAGGAAGACGCCGAGCGGGACCTCCGACCGGAGGCGCTTCCTCACCGCCTCGCCGAGCGCCGCGCGGAGCTCCTCCTTCTCCGCGGCGAGCCGCCGCGGCGACGCGTCGCCGTCCGGCGCGGGCGGCGCGGGCGGCGTCCACCACCGCTCGACGCGGACCTGATCGGCGTCGGCGACCAGGAGGCTCCCGGGCGGCAGGCGGCGCTCGCCGCGGACGGCGGAGTGCGGCGCGGGGACGACGCCGAACGTGAGGAACCGGACGATCGCGCCCGGGTCCGCCTCCCCCGCCGGGCACGCGCGCCGCAGCGCGCCCCCCTCCGACGCGAACCAGACGACGTCCCCCTCCTCCCGCCAGACGAGCGGCTTCTTCCCGAGCCGGTCGCGCGCCAGGACCAGCCGCCGCCGCCGCCGGTCGAGGACCGCGAGCGCGAACATCCCGTCGAGCCGCTCGACGAACCGGTCCCCGAGCTCGGCGTAGAGGTGAGGGACGACCTCGGCGTCGTTCGTCGATCGGAACGTCCGCCCGCGCGCCCGCAGCTCCTCGCGGAGCTCGGCGTGGTTGTCGATCTCGCCGTTGACGACCGCCACGACGCCGCCGTCCTCCGCGGCGTGCGGCTGGTTCCCGGCCGGCGACAGGTCGACCACCGCCAGACGACGGAACCCGAGCGCCATGCCGGGGGCGTGGAACTCCCCCTCGTCGTCCGGCCCCCGATGCGCGAGCGCGGACGTCATCCGCCCCACCGCGGCCGCGAGGTCCGGCGTCGACCGCCGCGCGAACGCACCGCAGATCCCGCACATCGCCCGGAGCCTACCAGCCCGTCGAGGAAGTCGCGCGGGGCGGCGTCCCGCCCGCCGCGGCGCGAGGCCGGCCGTCGGCGTCGCCGCTCAGGCGACGCGCTCGGCGGGGGCGGCGCCGAGATCGTGGGCGAGCGCGAGGATGGCGTCGTCGACGGTCCGCCGCGGCCGCGCGTCGACGAGGGCGCGGAGCCGGGAGAGGTCCGGGACCCGGCGCTCCACCTCGACGCCGCCTCGGGTCGGCGGCGGCGCCACGTGCCGCACGGTCACCGGCGCGCCGAGCCGGTCGACGACGCGGTGCGCGAGGGCGGCGACGGTCCACTCCTCGGTCCCGCCGAGGTTCACCGCGTCGACCGGCCACGCCTCTCGGAGCGCCAGGTCCGCGAGCATGCGCGCCGCGTCGCGGACGTCGAGGAAGACCCGCCGCTGGGCGCCGTCGCCGTGGACCTCGAGCGGCAGGCCGGCCCGCGCCCGGGCGCAGAACCGCGGGAGGACCGCCCCGCCCTCTCCGTCCTGGCGCGCGCCGACGAGGTTGAACGGACGGACGACGAGCACCCGGGCCCCCGTCGCCGCGGCCGCCCGCGCCGCCCGGTCGAGCGCCAGCTTCGCGCGCGGGTACGAGAGACGGGGCGACGCCCCGACGATCCGCCGCGGGACGTCCTCCTCGGCGACCGGGGTCCGCGGCGCGAACCCGTACACCTCCGACGACGAGACGACCACGCACGGGACGCCGAGGGCCGTCGCCGCCGCGAGGACCGCGCGGCCGCCGCCGGCGATCACGCGCTCGGTCTCCTCCGGACGCGCGACGATCCGCTCGACGCCGACCGGCGACGCGAGGTGCACCACCCGGTCGCACGCGCCGACCAGCGTCGTCACGAGCGCGGGGTCGAGGACCGACCCGCGGCGGAACGCCATGCCGCGCCACGCGCCGGCCAGATGAGCGATCCGGCCGGTCGAGAGGTCGTCGAGCACCAGGGCCCGGTGCCCCTCCCCGATCAGCCGGTCGACGAGGTGCGAGCCGAGGAACCCGGCCCCTCCGGTCACGAGAATCCGCATCCGACCACCTCCGTCCACGCCGTCCGTCCCGAGGAGACGCTGCGACGGCCGCCCGTCTTGCATCGAATCCCCGCCCTTCGCGCCGCCCGCCGTCATTCCCCGCCGTCCCGGCCGTCAGCCGCCCGAGAGCGCGGCCTCCCAGTCGAACTCGCCCCGGCCGCCCCCCTTCTTCCCGGCCCCGACGTATCCGAACGCCTCCATCTCCTCCCGCGCCTCGTCGCTCATGCCGTCCTCCTCCCCTTCCCGGCCGGTGAACCGCTCGGCGAGCCTCGCGTTCGTCCGGACCCAGCGGAGCATCGCCTCCTTCATGGCGGCGAGCACCTCCCGCTCGTCGGGGTCCTGGTGCCGGGTCTTCGTCTCGTCCGGGTCGACGTCGAGCGCGAAGAGGTGTCCCTTCGGACGCCCCTGCCCGACGATCAGCTTGCGCGGTCGGGGCGACTCGACCCGCATCGCCTTGAGGGAGTTGTGCGCGCACTCGACGAAGACGGGCAGCGAGAGCGCGCGCCCCTCGAGCAGCGGCGAGAGGTCGCTCCCCTGCCACGTCTCGCTCGGCGCCAGACCGAGGAGCGCGGCGAGCGTCGGCGCGACGTCGAGCAGGCGGACCTGCGGCGCGACGCGCGCGGGGGCGAGCGACGGGTGGGCGAGGATCAGCGGCACGCGGATCGACTCGTCGTACATCGCGTAGCCGTGCCCCGAGGAGCCGTGCTCGCCGAACTCCTCGCCGTGGTCGGCCGTGACGAGGATCAGCGTGTCATCGAGCCGGCCGCTCGCGCGGAGCGTCTCGACCAGCCGCGCGATCTGGTCGTCGACGTTCCGGATGCAGGCGTCGTAGAGCGACTTCACGTGCCGCCACTCCGCCTCGCCGAACGAGCGCGCCTCGAGCCGCGTGGTGCCGCCCTGAAGGAACTTGTTCAGCCGCTCCTTCGGGAGGAGGTCGCCCCGGTACGGCTCGACGAACATCTCGCGGTACTCGCCGGGCGGGTTGAAGTTGTGGACGTCGTACGTGTGCAGGTAGAGGAAGAACCGCTCGTCGTCGTCCAGCCCGTCGAGGAACGCCTCGGCCCGCTCGAGCGTGAGCTGGACGTACCCGGCGTCGTCGTCGTACTCCTCGAACCCCTGCCCGAACCCGAACTCGGCGTTCGTCCCGCCGCGGGCCGTGATCGCGTGCGTGCGGACCCCGCCGGCGCGGACGACCTCCGCGAGCGTCTCCACCGCGTCGGCGACCCGCCCCGGTCCGCCCGGGTCGGACCAGAACCCCATGTCCATCGCCGAGGGGTAGAGACCGCCGAGGAGCGACGCGATCGACGGGGTGGTCCACGGCGCCTGGGCGAACGCGTTCTCGAACACGACGCCGCGCGCGGCGAGGGCGTCGATCGCGGGGGAGGTCGGCCGGCCGTACCCGTACGCCCCGAGGTGGTCCGGGCGGAGCGTGTCGACGAGGATCAGCACGACGTTCCGCACGCGCGGCCCGTCGGGCGACGTCCCCCGCGAGCAGGAGAGCACGCCGGCGACCGCGACGAGGACCGGGAGCAGCGAGAGGGAGGGACGACGCACGACGGGAGGCATGGTAGGGGAGGCGGGGTTCGAACCCGCACGTCCTTTCGGACTCAGGATTTTAAGTCCCGCGCGTCTGCCAGTTCCGCCACTCCCCCCGTTCGGGCCCGTTCGGGCGCCGGCCTCGTCCGCCCCCCCACCCGCTCTCCCCGCTCGGCGCCCGACGGCGGAGAGAGGAAATGGAGGCGGCACCCGGATTCGAACCGGGGATGACGGATTTGCAATCCGTTGCCTTACCACTTGGCCATGCCGCCTCGAAGCGCGTCAGGGTAGACGCGCCCGCGAGCCGAATCAAGGCGCCTTGCCGCCGGGGGGACGATCGTGGGTCGCGTCTCCGGCGCGGCCGTGAACTCGTCGCCGGGCTGTTAGACTCCCCCGTTTCGCCCCCGCTCGAGCCCCGGCGTGCGCATCCTCCTCACCACCCCCGTCTTCCCCCCCGACCTCGGCGGGCCGGCCGTCTTCGTGCCGTCGCTCGGCCGCTGGCTCGTCGAGCGCGGCCACGAGGTGAAGGTCGTCGCCTTCTGCCAGGACGAGGACCCGCAGGGACACCCGTTCCCGGTCCGCGCGATCCCCCGGGTCTCGCTCCCGCTCCGCTACCTGAAGTCGTTCTTCGCGATCCTCGACGAGGCGCGGGACGTCGACGTCGTCTACGTCCAGGAGCACCTCGCCCTCCTCGCGGTCCTCGCCGCCAAGCTCCGCCACAAGCCGTGCGCGGTGCGCGTGATGGTCGACGGGAGCTGGGAGATCGCCCATCGCTACGGGTGGACGAAGGACGACATCGACTCGTTCCAGGGGCGGTCGTACGGCTTCAAGGTCGCGCTGACGCGCGCGCTGCAGCGCTGGTGGTGGCGGCGGGTCGACGCGATCGTCTGCGTGAGCGACTACCTGCGCGGGATCGTCGCCGGGCACGGCATCGACCCGGGGAAGCTCCACTCGATCTACAACGTCTACAACGGCCCGAGCGCCTACCCGACGACGCGGGAGGAGGCCCGGGAGCGGCTCGGCGTGCCGGCCGGCGCGCGGGTCGTCGTGACGGTCTGTCGCCTGATGATCTGGAAGGGGGTCGACGGGTTGATCGAGACCGTCGCCCGGCTCCCCGAGGACGTCCGGCTGGTGGTCGTCGGGGACGGGGACCAGCTCGAGCCGTGGACCGCGCTGGCCCGCGAGCGCGGGGTCTCGGACCGGGTGTCGTTCGTCGGGAACCGGCCCCACGACGAGACCCTCCTCTGGATCCGCGCCGCCGACGTCTTCGCGCTGAACTCCCGATACGAGGGGCTCTCCCACACCCTCCTCGAGGTGATGTTCCTCGAGACCCCGATCGTCTGCTCGGAGGTCTGCGGCAACCCCGAGCTGGTCGCCCACGAGGAGAACGGCCTGCTGGTCCCGTTCAACGACGTCGACGCGCTCGAGGCGGCGCTGCGGCGGCTCCTCACCGACCGGGATCTCGCAAGAACTTACGCCGAACGGTCGAAGGAGAAGGTGAAGCGCTTCGACCGGGATCTGCAGTTCTCCCGGCTCGAGACGCTCCTCGGCCGGCTGGCGGACGGACAGGTCGTCCGAAGCCCCGGAATCGACCCTGGTTGCAGGCCGGCCGATCCGAGCTAGACTAAGGACGCGGCCAGAGCCGGCGCGCCCATCGGTTGCCAACGACGGCGTTCAGCATCGATCTCTCCCTCTTCCACAGAGCACCACGAATGCGCGTCCTCTTCATCATCGAGTTCCTCCCCCAGGAAATGCTCGGGCCGATGTACCTCTCCACGGCCCTCAAGAACGCCGGCCACGACACGAAGGCCCTCTTCCTCCCCGACAAGGAGTGGGTCGAGAAATTGAAGGAATACGCGCCCGACGTCATCGGGATGTCGTACACGACCGGGATGCACCAGTACTTCATGGACATCACCCGGCAGGTGAAGCAGCACCTCCCGGACGTGTTCGTGCTGCACGGCGGCTCGCACCCGACGTTCGTCCCGGAGTTCCTGCTCGAGGGACCGGCCGACGCGTTCTGCCGCGGCGAGGGGGAGACCGCGATCGTCGAGCTGGTCCGCCGGATCGAGGCGGGCGAGGACATCTCCGACTGCCCGAACATGGTCTTCCGGACCGAGGACGGCGGCGTGCGCCAGAACCCGCAGGCGCCGCTCATCACGACCGAGGAGCTCGAGGCGATCGGCTTCCCCGACCGGGACGTCATCTACGACGCCGCGCCGCTCTACGCCGAGAGCCACCGCAAGGTGTTCGTCTCGATGCGCGGCTGTCCGATGGACTGCACCTTCTGCTTCCACCACGCGTGGCGGCGCAAGGTGTACGGCGCCAACAAGGTCGAGTACACGCGCAAGCGCTCCGTCCAGCACATGATCGACGAGGTGAAGGCGGTCCGGGAGAAGTACCCGCTCCGGATGGTTCACTTCCTCGACGACATCTTCAACCTGAAGATGAGCTGGCTGGAGGAGTTCGCCGAGCGCTGGCCGAAGGAGGTCGGGCTGCCGTTCGACTGCATCCTGATGGCCAACATGGTGCAGAAGAAGCACATCGACCTGCTGAAGAAGGCGGGCTGCATCTACGCCCGCATCGCCTTCGAGGCCGCGAACGACCACATCCGGAACCAGGTCTACAAGAAGAACACGACCCGCAAGCAGCTCGTCAACGCGTCGAACTGGATCAAGGACGCCGGCATCCGGCTCGGCTCCCTGAACATGATCGGCGCGCCCGGCTCGACCATCGAGGACGAGTTCGAGACGCTGCAGATGAACATCGACTGCCGGGTCGACCACCCGCTGGCGTCGCTCCTGCAGCCGTACCCGATGACGGACATCAACGAGATGACCGAGGGGATGGGGTACGCCACGGACAAGTGGGACAAGTTCTCGACCAAGTTCAACCGGACGACCCCGATCTCGTTCGACAACCGGCACGAGTTCGAGAACTTCCACAAGCTGTTCCCGATCGTCACGCGGAACGCGTGGATGGCCCCGTCGATGCGGAAGCTGATCCGCATGAAGTGGCTCTCGCCGCTCTTCACCGTGATCTACATGCTCCACTCGGAGATCCTGGTCTCCGAGCAGAACAAGCTCTACAACCGCGCGCAGGGGCACACCGGGATCAAGAACTGGCTCTGGTGGGACTTCACCAAGCGGGTCGCCATCAAGGGCTCGATCCGCGTCTACGAGGCGATCTTCGGCAAGATCTCCCAGCGCCTCGCCGCCGTCGCCAAGATGAACGACGAGCGCACGATCGCGCACATGGACTGAGAGCGGTCCGGTTGGTCTCCGACCGGACGTTCCTCTCCCTCTGGACCGGGGTCCTCCTCTTCGTCACCCTGCCCTTCTGGGCCCCGTTCGCGCTCGCCCTCGCCGAGGAGCGGACCCCGTTCGACACCACGGAGTGGATCCTCGACGAGGGGAAGTCCGACGTCCGCCTCGCCATGGTCGGCGACCTGTTCGACCGGCACCCCCTCGTCGGGATGTCGGCCGAGGAGGCGTGGTCGCTCCTCGGACCGCCCGAGCAGTCGCGGACGAGCGGGTGGACCTATCCGCTCGGCCATCGCGGGGGCATCGACGGATTCGGAGCCCTCACGCTGAGACTCGCCGACGACACCGTCGTCGATGCGACCGTCTGGTTCGACTGAGGCGCGGGAAGCGCCGCGGTCACAGTCCGTCCGTCAGGTCGCGCAGGTCCTGGGGAATCGCGCCGCGACGGACGATCTCGGTGCGGACCACGTCGTCGATCACCGGAGCGACCGCGACCTTCTCGAGCGTCCACTCCCGGTACGTCGGGTGGGCCTCGAGGAACCGTTCGACGTGGGCATCGAGGGAGGCGAGATCTCCGACCAGCCGCGCGGCCGACCGCTTGCATGACCCGAATCGGATCACGCCGTCGTCCTCGTTCCTCGCGACGAGGTCGATTTCGGTGTCCCCTCGATCCCAATACCCGTGAATCCGATCGGTGAGCGCGAAGCCGTCCATCCCCTTTCGACTCCGTTCCTCGTAGAGGGCACCCACGAGGCGCTCGAGGCCGAAGCCCTCCGCCTCGCGCAGCCGGTCGTCGGCCTGCACCACGAGCGATTCCTCCGGGCGGAAGTTGATGGCCGCGGTCGGGCTCAGAAGACAGCCGAGCCAAGCGCGGAGGAAGTTGTCCCGGATGTAGTACCGCGCCCTCCTCGCCGACGGCTTGGCGAACACGGGCAGACGCTTCTCGATCATCCGGTAACGCTCGATCAGGACCTTCAGGTATCCCCCGACCTGCTCGGCGCTCTCCGGGCTGAGTGCCGTGACGTGGCTCCGCAGGTCGCCGTGAGAGCAACCCGGATGGCGCGCGACGTACTTGAGCACGACGTCGTACCGCCCCCGCAGCTCATGGAGGAACCAGCTGTCCGCTTCGCTCCGGAGGGGGGAGGAACTCCGAAAGAACATCCGGGCCAGCAGCCGGCGGCGATCGGCGTCGAGCACGCCCTGCTCGTAGCAATCGCGGTAGAACTTCGGAACGCCCTCGAACAGGTTCCAGAGGAACAAGGTGCGCTCCGGATCGTCGTCGGCGTGCCCCCGTAGGATCGCCAGGACCGACGCGACGTCGAGGTGATCCAGCTCGATGTGATCCGTGGCCCGGTTGTACAGGGGCGCGGACCGGTCCTCGAGCAGCGCGACGAGCTCGGTGTGGATCGAGCCGAGGACGAACAGGCCCCCGCGGACCCGATCGGCATCGGCGGACAACTCGTCGACCACCGCCTGCAGGTGGGACGTGAACTCGTACAGCCGCTTCCGACTGAAGTACTGGAACTCGTCGAGCGCGACCACGTACCCGCCGCGCACGAGGTCACCGATGACGTGCGCCATCTCTCGGAGACTCGTCGGGCGGTTCGCGACGGCGGCATCGACGCCGAAGGTCTCCATGGCGTCGGCCATGGCCGACAGCACGCCGACCGGCGCGGAATCGGGAGTCTGCACGTAGAGCACGCGCCGCGCGCCCGCTTGCTCGAGCGCCCGCTGGATCAGCGTGGTCTTGCCGATGCGCCTTCGGCCCGTGATGCGCCCGAAGAACCAGCGGCCGCGCCCGAGGATCTCCGCGAGCTGCTCGAGTTCGGTGCGCCGACCGTAGAAGTCCCACGCCACGCCGCGCTCCCAACTAAGGTAAAACCTTTTACCTTAGTGACCATCCATGCGCAAGCGCCTTCCTCCCCTTCCCTTGCGACCTTCGCCACGTTTTCCGAGACGGGACTCATTCCCACCCGACCATCCCCATCCCGACCCCAACCGCCTCCCCCTACCCCTCGATCATCCCCACCAGCCGGCGCAGGTTCCGCGTGTCCGCGGCGAGCTCGTCGTCCCCCTTCGGCGTCTCCAGCACCATCGGCACGCCCCGGAACCGGTCGTCGTTCATCAGCATCCGGAACGGCGCGTCGCCGAGGAACCCCTCGCCGATCTCCTCGTGCCGGTCGACGCGGCACCCGAGGTCCTTCTTCGAGTCGTTCAGGTGGAACGCCTCGACCTTCCCCAGCCCGACGAGGCCGCCGAGCTCCCCGAACGTCTCCTCGTACCCGCCCGGCGTCCGCAGGTCGTACCCCGCCGCGAGCAGGTGGCACGTGTCGAGGCAGACCGCGACCCGCTCCGGCGCCGCGACGCCGGAGACGATCGCCGCGAGGTGCTCGAACGTGTGCCCGAGGCAGGTCCCCTGCCCCGCCGTGACCTCGACCGTCGTCCTGACCGAGAATCCCGGCGTCCGCCGGTGCGCCTCGTCGAGCCCATGGACGACCCGGGCGAGCCCCGCCTCCTCCCCCGACCCGACGTGCGCCCCCGGGTGGAAGATCAGGTGCGACACGTCGAGCGCCTCGCACCGCTCCAGCTCGACCACGAACGCGTCGATCGACTTCTCCCACAGCGCGTCGTCCGGCGTCCCGAGGTTGATCAGGTAGCTCGCGTGCGCGACGACCGCGTCGATCCCGTGCTCCTCCCGCGCCGCCGCGAACGCGCGCACTCCCTCCTCCTCCAGCGGCTTCGCCCGCCACTGGTTGTTCCCCTTGGTGAAGATCTGCAGCGCGGTGCACCCGGCACGGACCGCCGCCTCGACCGCGTGGTGGTGCCCGCCCGCGATCGACATGTGCGCGCCGAGGAGCACGCCGTCGGGGATCGCCGGCGCGAGCTCGGACCGCTCGACCGGCGCCGCCGCCTTCCGCTTCGCCACGCTCGGAACCCGCCGGCCTAGCCGAGCGACTCGAGCCACTGGACGAGGAGGCGGACCCCGGCCCCGCTCGCGAGCTTCCCGCCGACGTAGTTCCGATCGCGCGCCCCCCACGCGGTCCCCGCGATGTCGAGGTGCGCCCACTTGTGGTCGCCGACGAACCGCGAGAGGAACGCCGCCGCCGTCCCCGCGCCGCCCTCCCGGGGGCCGAGGTTCTTCAGGTCGGCGACGGTCGACTTCAGGTCGTCCTGGTACTCCTTGAACAACGGCATCGGCCACGCGAGGTCGCCCGCCTCCTCCCCCGCCTCCTTCAGCATCCGGGTCAGCCCGTCGTCGTTCGAGTAGAGCCCCGCCGCGTCGTGGCCGAGCGCGATCACGCACGCGCCGGTCAGCGTGGCGAGGTCGACGATGAAGTCCGGGTCCTGCTTCGTCGCGTGGTGAAGGCCGTCGGCGAGGATCAGCCGCCCCTCGGCGTCGGTGTTGATCACCTCGACGGTCAGCCCGGCCGCGGTCTCGAGCGTGTCGCCCGGCTTCTGCGCCGCGCCGCCCGGCATGTTGTCGGTCGACGGGACGATGCCGACGACCTTGACGTTCGGCTTCAGCCGCGCGATCGCGTCCATCGCGCCGATCACGGCCGCGCCGCCGCACATGTCGTACTTCATCTCCTCCATGTTGGCGGACGGCTTGAGGGAGATGCCGCCGGTGTCGAACGTCAGCCCCTTGCCGACCAGGCAGACCGTCTTGGAGAACCGCTTCGGCTGGTAGGTCAGCTCGATCAGGACCGGCGGCTCGTGGCTGCCGCGGTTCACGCCGAGGATGCCGCCCATCCCGAGCCGCTCGAGGTCCTTCTTCCGGTAGACCCGCGACTTCAGCCCGGCCGACCGCGCCATCCGCGTCGAACGCTCGGCCAGCACGGTCGGCGTGAGGACGTTCCCCGGCATGTCGCCGAGCTCGCGCGCGAGGTTCGCCGCGGCGCCGACCACCTGCCCTCGCTCGACGCCCCCCTTCGTCGCCGCCGCCTGCTTGTCGGCGACGAGCCGGAACGTCATCCCCTTGAAGTCGTCGTCCTGCTTCTCCTTCCGCTTCGCCGGCGCGCGGTAGGCGGCCATCGTGATCGCCTCGGCGACCGCGGAACCGAGCTCGGCCGGCTTCACCTTCGTCGAGTCGACCCGCAGGCCGACCGTCTTGATGTCGAGGCCGGACGCGCGCTTCGCCGCGACCGCGGCCGCGCGCCGCACCCCCTCCGCGTCGAGCTCCTTGTCCTTCCCGAGTCCGACCAGGAGGAGCCGCTCGTTCCCGCCGTCGCCGTACAGGAGGAGCGTCGCCCGAGCCTCCGCCTTCCACTCCTTGCGGCGGAGCAGCGCGGCGGCGGTCTTGCCGACCTCGGTGTCGAGCTTCAGCGCCCTCCCCTCGGGCAGCAGGACGGCAAAGAGGTCCGAGCGCGCGGCGTCGGCGCTCGAGCTGACCTGGATCTTCATCGGGGTCCTCGCGTTCGACCGGAGGCGGAGGGCCGGCGCGGAGCGCTCGAGCTCCGCCGCCCCCGCCGCGAAACCGGCACCTTACCAGCCCCTTCCGGAACGTGATAACCTTCCCGTCCACCTCGAATTCCCCCCGCGAGACCCGCCCATGCAGAGCCCGAAGGCGCTCGTCGCCGCCCTCACCGCCGCCCTCGTCTCCCCGGCCGCCGGCGCCGCCGACCTCGCGCTCTCGCTCGAGGGCGGCGCGGTCCAGAAGACCGCCACGTTCACGTTCGAGGGGACGCCGAACGCGCCGTACCTGCTGCTGTTCGACGTCCAGGAGACGAGCCTCTTCGTGAACCCGGACGTCACCCTGCAGGTCGCGCCGACGTTCGCCCCGCTCGCGGTCCTGGTCCCCGGGTTCCTCGGGACGCTCGACGCCGGCGGCGCGGCCCAGGCGACGGTCCTCCTCCCGAACGACCCGTACCTGCTCGCGACGACCGTGTCGTTCCAGGCGGTCGCCGGCTCGCCGATCGACGCCGCGTCGAACGTCGTCCGGCTGACCGCCGCGGTCGCCGGGACGTTCGAGCCGACGCTCGACGCGCCCGACCTCCCGATCGTCGAAGGGGCCGTGGCGCCGACCGGCGACGGGACGTTCCTGTTCGTCGGCGGTTCGGGCCCGGTCGCGCAGGAGTACGACCCCGACCTCGAGGAGTGGACGACCGCCGGCGCGACGTTCGCGGTCGGGGCGCTCGGCCGCTCGACCACGCTCGCCGACGGACGCATCCTGTTCACCGGCGGCGTCGACGCGACCGGCCAGCCGACGGCCGCCGCCGCGGTCTGGGACCCGGCGACGGGGCAGAGCACGCCCCTCGCGATGGGTTCGCCGCGGGCGGGACACGGCGCCTCGCTCCTCCCCGACGGCCGGGTGCTGATCACCGGCGGCTTCCAGACCGTCGACCTGACCGACCTCCTG
>JAUIEL010000567.1 GCA_030428825.1 bacterium | reverse complement strand
TGGCGATCCTCCTCCTCACGCCGCGCGAGCGCTGGCTCCGCCGGACGTACGAGCGGTTCTCGGGGGGCGAGATGGTCGAGGTGCGGCCTCCGACGAACGCGGAGCTCGCCGCCCGGCGCGCCGCGCGATTCGAGGAGCGGGTCGCCGAGGTCGTCGCCGAGGGGGACCTCGAGCCGTACCGCGCGGTCGTCGAGCGGCTCGCGGCCGAGCGCGGGGTCGATCCGGTCGACGCCGCGGCGGCGCTGGCGAAGCTCGCGACCCGGGATCGGCCGCTGGTGGTCGACGGCCCCGAGCTCGAGGAGGTCCGCCTCCCGCCGCGGCGCGAGCGCTCGGCGGGGCCGCCGACGCGCTCCGCGGGACGGCGGGGGCGGGGCGACGCGGCGCGCCTGTTCCTGCCGCGCGGCGCCCGCGACGGTCTCCGCCCGGCCGACCTGGTCGGGGCGCTCACGCGCGGCGGCGGGCTCCCCTCGAACGCGATCGGCACGATCGACATCCGGGACGCGGTCACCTTCTTCGAGGTCGACGCCGCGCTCGAGGGGGACGTCCTCGCCCTGTCGGGGCGGGTCGAGCTGCGCGGGAAGCCGTTGAAGGTCGCGCGCGCGCGGCCGGAGGGAGGGGCGCGGAGCGGCGGCCCCGGCCCGCGTTGGAACCGCCGGCCGCCCGCGGGCCCGCCGCGAGGGCGCGGGCGATCGCGGTCCGGACCGCCTCGCTGATCGACCGGCGCCCCGGGCCGGGGAGCTCGGGGCCGGCGGGGTCCGATACGATGGCGAGGCCGTCGGAGGGCCCTCGCATGATCCGGTTCCGCCCGCTCCTCGTCCTGCTCCCGCTCCTCGCCACGACCGCCGAAGCGCAGCTCCAGGACGGGGACGTCCTCGTGAACGTGTTCGGCTGCCCGAGCAGCTCCAGCCTGCTCGGCTACCGCCTCGACGGCACGCTCGTCTTCCAGTCGAGCGTCGGGACCGGCGGGTGCTGGGAAGGGGTGGCGCACCTGCCGAGCGGCCGGATCGCGACCAGCCGTCGCTCGCCCGCGCACGGCGTGAACGTCTTCGACCCCGCGGGGACCGAGGTCGCCTCGTTCGCCACGCCGCAGGTCGGGCCGTTCCCCGCCGACATCGATGCGTTCGCCGACGGCACGATCGCCGTCTGCAACCAGGGATCGGGGGTCGAGCTGTACGACGCGACCGGGAGCCACGTCCAGTCGATCACGGTGCCGGGGCTGGTCCGGTCGTTCGGCGTCCACGTCGACGCGAACGACCACCTCTGGATCGCCGACATCGCCACCGTCGGCGCGAACAACGGCGGCGTGTTCCACCTCGACCGGCAGGGGAACCTGCTCGGATCGTTCTCGACCTCGTTCGAGGCGAGCGACGTCGTCGTGGCGAACGACGGTTCGCTCTGGGTGACGGATCGCAACAACGGCGTCGTCTTCCACCTGATGGCCGACGGCACGGTCCTCTCGAGCTTCTCCGCGGTCGCGCCGGGGCTGCGGATGTCGGGGCTCGCGCTGCTCCCCGACGGGACGCTCGTGTGCACCGCCGAGCAGGACCCTCGCCTGCTGCGGTACGACGCGAACGGGAACCTCCTCGGGGTCGTGAACCTCCCCGCCGGCGCCCAGCCCCTCTTCCTGGACGTCGTCGCCGGGCAGGTCTGGTCGAACCTCGGGAACGCGCTCCCCGGGGCCGGCGGCGCGCCGAAGCTGACCGGACAGGGGGACCTGATGCCGAACACCCAGGTGACGCTGACGCTCGCCTCGGCGGCGCCGAACGCCTCGAGCACCCTGATCCTCGGACTGCTGGAGGCGAACGTGGCGTTCCTCGGCGGGACGCTCGTCCCGTCGCCGGACATCCTCCTGATGGGGCTGCCGACGGGCGCCACCGGCGGCTGGGTCCTCGCCGGCGTCTGGCCGGCCGGGGTCCCGTCCGGCGCGAACGTCCACTTCCAGGCCTGGACCGCCGACGCGCTGGCGCCGCAGGGGTACTCCGCCAGCAACGGCCTGCGGGCCACGGCGCCGTGAAGGAGGCCGGGCGAGGATCCGCCCGCCCCGGCGACGCGCGGCGTCCTGACGATCGTTCGATCCGCCCTCGGATCGAGAACCGCTGAGGGGGAGCGCGTCGCCCGTCGCACGGGAAGGACGAGCACCCATTCCCGCAGGAGGAGCCCATGCTCTCGCTCGTCGACCTCTGGATGCCGATCGTGGTGTCGGCCGTCTTCGTGTTCGTGGTCAGCTCGGTGCTGCACATGTGCATCCCGATCCACCGGCGGGACTACCGCGGCCTCCCGAACGAGGCGAACGTCCTCGAGACGCTGCGCGCGAACGGCGTCCCGCCGGGGCAGTACATGTTCCCGCACTGCGAGGAGATGAAGGACCTCGGCACGCCCGAGATGAAGGAGAAGTTCGCGACGGGCCCGATCGGCACGATCATCGTCCGGCCGGCGGGGATGCCGTCGATGGGGAAGGCGCTCGGGCAGTGGTTCGCCTACTCGCTCTTGATCGGCGCCTTCGTCGCCTACATCGCCCTCGTCGCGTTCCCCGCGGGCGCGGAGGGGAAGACGATCTTCCGGCTGACCGCCACGGCGGGGATCCTCGGTTACGCCTTCGCGTCGTTCACCGAGTCGATCTGGAAGGGGCTGTCGTGGGGCGTGACCGCGAAGTTCGTCTTCGACGGCGTGCTGTACGGCCTCGCGACCGGCGCCGCGTTCGCCTGGCTCTGGCCGTAGGGGGGGCGGGTCACGCCAGGATCGGCGTGACGATCTCTCCGGCCACGTCGGTCAGGCGGTAGCGGCGGCCCTGGAAGCGGTAGGTGAGCCGCTCGTGGTCGAGGCCGAGGAGGTGGAGCATCGTCGCGTGCAGGTCGTGCACGTGGACCGGGTCGCGCGCGACGTTGTAGCCGAGCTCGTCGGTCTCGCCGTGGGTGATCCCCGGGCGGACGCCGCCGCCGGCGAGCCACATCGTGAAGCAGCGCGGGTGGTGGTCGCGGCCGTACGTCTTCTCGTCGTACTTCCCCTGGCAATAACCGGTCCGGCCGAACTCGCCGCCCCAGACGACGAGGGTGTCGTCGAGCAGGCCGCGCCGCTTCAGGTCGGAGACGAGCGCGGCCTGCGCGCGGTCGACCGCCTTCGCCTGCTCGCGGATCTCGGCGGGGAGGTTGCCGTGCGCGTCCCACCCGCGGTGGTAGAGCTGGATGAACCGGACGTCGCGCTCGGCGAGGCGGCGCGCGAGGAGGCAGTTCGCGGCGAACGTTCCGGGCTTCCGGACGTCGTCGCCGTACAGCGCCAGGGTCTCCTCCGTCTCGCCGGAGAAGTCGGTCAGCTCGGGGACCGACATCTGCATCCGGAACGCCATCTCCGCCTGCGCGATGCGCGTCCGGACCTCGGGGTCGCCGCTGCGGCGGAGCTCCGCCTCGTTCAGCTCGCTCACGAGGTCGAGCATGCGGCGGCGGTCGGCGCGCCGGACGCCGGGCGGGTCGTTCAGGAAGAGGACCGGATCGTCGGCGGAGCGGAGGCGGACTCCCTGATGCTCGCCGGGGAGGAAGCCGCTCGACCAGAGCCGGGTCGAGAGCGTCTGCATGTTCCCGAACCCCTGGCTGATCAGGACCACGAACCCCGGGAGCTCGTCGTTGACGCGGCCGAGCCCGTACCCGAGCCAGGCGCCGATCGAGGGGCGGCCGGGGATCTGGCTGCCGGTCTGCATGAAGCAGACGCCGGGCTCGTGGTTGATCGCCTCGGTGTGCATCGAGCGGATGAACGTCAGCTCGCGCGCGATCGCGGCGGTGTGGGGGAACAGCTCGCTGACCCAGATCCCGTCGGTGTCGTTCGCGTGGTGCTCGAAGGCGAACGTCGACGGGACGAGCGGGAGCGTCGACTGCCCCGACGTCATGCCGGTGATCCGCTGGTCCTGGTAGACGTCCGGCATCGCCCGCAGGTCCTCGCCGGCGTGTTCGCGCAGCGCCGGCTTGTGATCGAACAGGTCGAGCTGCGACGGCCCGCCCATCATGTGCAGGTAGATGACCCGCCGCGCCCTCGCCGCGTGGTGCGGCCGGCGGGGCGCCCAGGCGGCGCGGCCGTCGCGGGCGAGGAGCGAGGCGAGCGCGCCGACGCCGACCCCCGCGGCGACGCTGCCGGTGGCGCGCCCGAAGAACTGGCGGCGGTTCAGGAGCCGGCGGCGTTCCTCGATCGGGTTCATCGGGCGGGCCCTCCGTCTCTCGTCGTTCAGTCGCGGACGATCGTCTCGTCGAGCGAGAGGATCGCGTTGGCGACCATCGTCCAGGCCGCCAGCGCGGCGGGGTCCATTCCGTCCGGGAGGGGCGCCTCGCCGACCGCGAGGAGCGCCGCGGCGTCGTCCGGCGCGCCCTCGAACCGCGCGCGGAACGCGTCGAGGGTCCGTCCGATCGCCGCCGACTCGGGCGCCGTGGGGGGGCGCCCGGTCGCGCGCCGGAACATCGCGGCGGCGCGCTCGTCGTCGGTCCGTCCCTCCGGACCGGCGAGCGTCCGCTGCGCGAGGGCGCGCGCCGCCTCGACGAACTGCTCGTCGTTCCACAGGACCAGCGCCTGCAGCGGGGTGTTGGTGACGCCGCGCCGGACGACGCAGGTCTCGCGCGACG
>JAUIEL010000566.1 GCA_030428825.1 bacterium | reverse complement strand
GAGCCCGAACAGCTTCAGCGAGTGCGAGAGGACCCGGAACCTGCTCCGCGCGGCCGCCCGGTCCTGGAGCTCCTCGATCTTCTGGTCGGTGAACTCGAGGATCGACCCGCACTTCAGGCAGATCATGTGGTCGTGGTGCTCGCGGCCGTGGACCGGCTCGTAGAACTTCGCCTCGCGCGCCCCGATCTCGAGCTCGTCGAGGAAGTTCGCGTCGACGAGCAGCTTCAGCGTGCGGTAGACCGTCGCCTTGGAGACCGGCGTCTTGTCCCGGCGGAGCACCTGGTAGAGGTCCTCGGCCGAGAAGTGCTTCGGCATCGACAGCGCGCGCTTCACGATCTTCAGGCGCTGCGCGGTGTGCTTCAGCTTGTTCTCGCGGAGGAACCGCTCGAACAGCGCGTTCACCCGGTCCCGGCGCTCCGGCGTCACCGGCCCGCCTCGATCGCCTTCAGCCCGATGTCGGTCCGGTAGTAGGCGTCCTGGAACCGGATCTTCTCGACCGCGGCGTACGCGCGTTCGCGCGCGAGCGCGGTGGTGGCGCCGAGGCCGGTGACCCCGAGGACGCGCCCGCCGGCCGTGACGATCCTCCCCTCCCGCTCCGCCGTCCCGGCGTGGAAGACGATCACGTCGTCCATCGCCTCCGCGTCCTTCAGACCGTGGATCGGCTGCCCGGTCTCGATCTTCCCCGGGTAGCCGCCGGACGCGAGAACGACGCAGCACGCCGCGCGCGGGTCCCACTCGAGCGGCCCGAACTCGTCGAGCCGGCCGTCGACCGCGTGGTCGAGCACGTCGAGGAGGTCGCTCTTCAGCCGCGGCAGGATCGCCTGCGCCTCCGGGTCGCCGAAGCGGACGTTGATCTCGAGCAGCTTCGGCCCGCCGGCCGTCAGCATCAGCCCCGCGAACAGGAACCCGCGAAACCCCTTCGCCTCGCGCGCCATCGCGTGGACGATCGGGAGGAGGATCGACGACTCGACCTGGCGCAGCAGCTCGGCCGAGACGTTGCCGGACGGAGAGACCGTCCCCATGCCGCCGGTGTTCGGGCCCTTGTCGTAGTCGTACGCCGCCTTGTGGTCGCGCGCCGTCTCGAGCACGGCGAACGTCTTCCCGTCGCAGAGCGCGAGGACGGAGACCTCGGTCCCCTCGAGGAACTCCTCGACGACGACGCGGCTCCCGGCCGCGCCGAACGCGCCGCCGACCATCATCGAGTCGACCGCGGCGAGCGCCTCCTCGCGGTCGGCCGCGATGACGACCCCCTTCCCGGCCGCGAGCCCGTCCGCCTTGACGACGGTCGGGAAGATCACGAGCTCTTCGAGGTACGCGCGCGCCGCCGCCGCCGAGTCGAACGTCCGGGAGGCCGCCGTCGGGACGTGGTGCCGCCGGCAGACCTCCTTCGTGAACGCCTTGCTCCCCTCGAGCCGCGCCGCGCTCTTGTTCGGACCGAAGACGCGGAGCCCGCGCTCGCGGAACAGGTCGGTGAGGCCGAGCACGAGCGGGACCTCGGGCCCGACGACGGTCAGGTCGATCCTCTCGCGTTCGGCGAAGTCGGCGAGCCCGGTCAGGTCCTCGACCGACAGGTCGACGCACTCGGCGATCGACCGGATCCCCGCGTTCCCCGGCGCGGCGAACAGCTTCTCGAGGCGCGGCGAACGCGACAGGGCATGGCAGATCGCGTGCTCGCGTCCGCCGGCGCCGACGACCAGCACACGCATGGCTCCCCCGACTCTGATCACGAAATGGGCTCGAAACGGCGGACCCTACCACCGGGACCGAACGACCGTCAAGCGAGGCAGCGCGTCCCCGGGCCGGGCGCGCGACTTCCCGCGCGCGGCCGGCGTTTCCTTCGGTTCCCCGACCCGGCCGGGATACGATCGACGGCGACCTCGATGACTCCGCCACCCTCTCCCGACCCCGCGCCGAACCCCCGCCCCGCCCGGCTCGCGACGGCGGTCGCGTGCGCTTCCGCCGCCCTCGCGCTCGCCTGGTGGCGCACCGACCTCGCGCTCCTCCCGGTGGGGACGTCGCTGTCGGCGGGGCTTCTCGTCGCCCTCCTGACGGCCGTCGTCGCGGTCGCCGTCCGGGCGCGGCGGGGCCGGCTCGAACCGATGCTCGCGACGCTGATCCTCGGCGGCGGCGCGTTCCTGCTCTCCGGCCTCGTCGAGCTGCCGAAGTGGCCGTCGATCGAGGCGGTCGGCCGCACCATCCTCTTCTTCCCGCTCACCGCCGTCGCGCTCTCCGCGACCTGGATCGGCGCGGCGGACCGACGGCGTCCGACGGCGGACGTCGGACTCGCGGCGTTCGTCCTCCTCGTCGCGTGCGGCGGCCCGCTGTTCGTCCGGGTCGCGGACGAGTTCCACTCCCTCCTCCTGCTGTTCGCGATCCCGCTCGTCCTCGCCCTCCCGCACGGGCTGCGCGGGTTCCTGTCGTTGCCGTTCTCGCGCCTCGGCGCCGCGCTGCTGACCGTCTCCGCGCTCGGCGCGCTCGCGACCGTCGACCTCGACCGGCACCTGCACGGCCTGACGCGGCTGGCGCTCGCGCTCGTCCCGCTGGCGATCCTCGGGCTCGGCCCGCCGCGGACCGAGCGAGCCTGGTTCGTCGCCCGGGCGTTCGGGTGGTCGGCGATCGCCGCGGTCGTCGCGGCGGGACTCGCGGTCGCGGAGGTCGTGGGCGTGGTCGGGCCGCGGCTCGGGTTCGACGTGCGGCTGACGTTGTTCGGCGAGCACCCGAACATCGTGGCGCCGTTCTACGCGGTCGCGCCGCCGCTCCTGCTCGCGCTGGCCGCGGGCGCGGAGAGCCTGCGCGGACGGCTCGGCTGGTCGGCGGGCGCCCTCGCGTCGCTCGCCGTGCTGGTGCTGCCGCGGTCGCGCGCCGCGGCGCTCGGCGCGGTGATCGGCCTCGCGGCGTACGCGCTGCTCGCCGCGCTCCCGGCGTTGCGGCGGCGGTTCGGCGATCGCCGCCTCGGGCTCGCGACGGCCGCGGTCCTGCTGGCCGCGGCGGGGGCCGCGGTCGTCGGGCGGGAGTCGCTGTCGGCGCAGCTCGAGACCGACTCGATGCGGTTCCGGACCACGATCTGGCGGACCGCCGCCGACGCGATCGCGGCGCGCCCGTGGACGGGGTACGGCTTCCTGACCGGCGACCCGCTGATGGTGCACGCCGAACCCGGCGAGCTCGACGGACGCTCGAAGGACACGCACCCCCACGACGTCGTCCTGGCGATCGCGCTCGGCGCGGGGGTGCCGGCGGCGCTCCTCTTCCTGGCGTGGGTCGGCTCGTTCCTGCTCCGGACGACGCGGGTCGTCGTGCGGGGGCGCGAGCGGCGGTCGCGACGGCTGGCGGCCGGGGTCGTCGCGTCGGCGCTCGGCCTGCTGGCGGCGAACGTCCTCGACCAGGGGCTCGCCATGCACGCGCCGGTCGCGCTGCACCTCGGGCTCCTGATCGGCCTCGGCGCCGTGCTGGTCCGCGAGGCCGAGGGCGCCGACGCGGCGCCGGCCGCCACCGCGCCGCCGCTGTCGCGGGCGCGCGCCGCGCTCGGCGGGGTCGCCCTGGTCGGCGTCTTCGGGTTCGCGGTCGCGTCGATGCTCGGCGAGCGGTGGATGCAGGTCGCGTTCGCCGAGTCGCGCCGGCGGCACGTCGACGACGCGTTGGCGACGGCGGCGCGCGCGGTGACCGCCGAGCCGTTCTCGCTCGACCTCGGGCTCCGCCGGGTCGAGCTCCTCGTCCGCTCCGATCGCGTCGACGAGGCGCGGGCCGAGATCGCGCGGGTCGCGCGGCTGCATCCGATGTCGTGGGCGCCGTGGGAGAAGCTGTCGACGCTCGAGTTCCGCGAGGGGGAGCTCGACGCGTCGGTGGAGGCGCTCGAGCGCGCGCGGGCCCTCGACCCGACGGGGCCGCTCGACGCGGCGTGGTGCCTCCGGACGTCGAAGATCCGCGCCCGACAGGGGCGGCTGGACGAGGCGTTCGAGGCGATGGCGCGGGCGTTCCGGTTCGACCACGAGGCGATGGAGCGCGTGCCCTGGCAGGACGTCTCCGACCCGGCGGAGCGGGACAAGTCGGTCGAGATCGAGGAGATGGGCGGCCCGATCCGCCTGTCGCGGCTGCTCGGTCGGAACCGGGAGGTGATGCGCGCGGAGCTGACCGACCGGGACGTGGTGACCGCGCGACGGATCGCGATGGTGCTCGTGAAGGGGTACGGGTTCCTCGACCGGTTCGCGGAGGCGCGGGCGGTGATCGACGAGTTCGAGGCGAAGAGCGGGACGACCTGGCTGCCGATGACCTACCTGCGGCTGTGGCTCGACCGGCAGGAAGCGGAGCGGGACGGGGCGGGGCCGATCGGCGCGCCGTCCGCCGAGCTGGCCCTCGTCGAGGGCGTCGCCGGCGAGGCGGGCGTGCGGATGGAGCGCGGGCAGGGGCTGCTGGCCGCGGGGGACGCGGCCGGCGCGGTCCGGGCGTTCGAGAGCGCGCTCGACGTGGTGTACGGGATCGTCGCCGAGAAGGAGTACGTCGCGCTCGTGTTCGACGGGCTGGTCGACGCGCACCTCGAGCTCGGCGACTGGCGGGCGATGGACGAGGCGCTGGAGCAGGCGCTCTTCTTCATCGGCGGACCGGTGCAGCGCGTGG